>DAOWJM010000125.1 GCA_030640325.1 Dehalococcoidia bacterium
AAGATTATCCGAGCCCTCGGCGTTGAAGGCGGCTGCAATATACAATTTGCCCTTGATACCAATAGCAATAGTTACTATGTAATTGAGGTCAACCCCCGGGTCAGCCGCAGCTCAGCCTTAGCCAGTAAGGCTACCGGCTATCCCATTGCTCGGGTGGCAGCCAAGATAGCTGTGGGCAAGAGGCTTGATGAAATCCCCAACCAGGTAACGGGAAAGACCATGGCTTCTTTTGAGCCAGCGCTGGATTACCTGGTGGTTAAGATTCCTCGCTGGCCATTTGATAAATTTGCCTCAGGCGACAGGGTTATAGGGACTCAGATGAAAGCCACCGGTGAGGTAATGGCTATTGACAGGTGCTTTGAGGCAGCCCTGCAGAAGGCAATACGCTCCCTGGAGTTCGGCAGAAGGTCATTGCTCTGGGAGGACCCGAAGTGGGAGCTGGGAACAAATATTGATTCCTACCCCCTAGAGCCTAGCGACCTGAGATTGTGGGCATTAATGGCAGCCTTAAGACGGGGGATAACTGCTGAAGGGCTATCCGAGCATACCAAAATTGACCTGTGGTTTACCGCCAAGCTCCAGAACATTGTAGACATGGAAAAACAGCTCCTCTCTCAACCTTTAACTCCAGAGCTCCTGTGGCAGGCAAAGCGTCTCGGCTTCTCCGATGAGCAGATTGGGACTCTGGCTGACAGACTTCCGGAGCAAGTAAGGCAACAGCGTCATAGCTGGGATATTCGCCCTGTTTATAAGATGGTGGATACCTGTGCTGCTGAGTTTGATGCCGGCACCCCCTATTTCTATAGCACCTATGAGCAGGAGAATGAGGCTGAGCCACTTGAGGGGAATAAGGCGATAGTTATCGGCAGTGGTCCTATCCGCATTGCTCAGGGGATTGAATTTGACTACTGCAGTGTTCATTCAGCCTGGGCGTTGCAGGAATCTGGCTATAAAGCCATTATGATAAACTCAAACCCGGAAACAGTGTCCACCGATTTTGACACCAGCGACCGCCTCTACTTTGAAGCCCTGGATGAAGAGAGCCTGCGTGATATTCTTGAAAACGAAAGCGGGACCAGCGATGCCCCTCCATCTATAGTCCAGTTTGGCGGTCAGACAGCCATAAACCTGGCTGAGCCCCTATTTCGTAGCGGTATGCCTCTTCTCGGCTCCAGTGCCGAAGCCATTGACCTTGCTGAGGACAGGCGTAGGTTTGAGAACTTCCTCAGTGAGCTAGGTGTCCCACAACCACCAGGAGCCGGAGTAACCTCTGTAGACGAAGCACTCAGCGTGGCCAAGCTTATCGGCTACCCGGTGCTGGTTCGCCCCAGCTATGTCCTCGGTGGCAGAGCTATGGAAATAGTCCATGACGACAGCGAGCTTAGCCGCTACATGAAACTGGCTATGGAACTGGATACCAAGCACCCTGTCCTTATAGATAAGTATCTAGAGGGTAAAGAGGTAGAAGTTGACGCCGTAGGCGATGGGGAGGATGTTCTCATCCCGGGAATAATGGAGCATATTGAACGGGCAGGAGTGCATAGCGGAGATTCAATGGCTCTCTATCCCGGGATAAACCTGACTGAAGCCGAGGTGGAAACTATTGTTGACTATACTATCAAGATAGGGCTGGGACTCAAAATCAAGGGCTTGATGAACATCCAGTTCGTCATTATGCCCGGTAGCGATACTCAAAGTTCATCAGTCTATGTATTGGAGGTAAACCCTCGGGCTAGCCGCACTATCCCGTTTATCTCTAAGGTTACCGGTGTGCCCATGGTAAATGTGGCTACCAAGGTCATGCTAGATAAGACTCTCAAGGAGCAGGGCTATAGCACCGGACTGTGGAAAAGGCAAAAGCTAGTTAGCATTAAAGCCCCGGTTTTTTCTATGTCAAAGCTGGCTGGTGTTGATACTTACCTCGGACCTGAGATGAAGTCCACCGGGGAGGTAATGGGGATTGACTATACCTTTGATGCTGCCTTAGCCAAGGCGCTTCAAGCCGCGGGACTAATGCTTCTGCCGCAAGGAGCTATACTCTTCAGCATCGCCGATAGGGATAAGCCTGAAGCACTACCCATAATCAAGAAGTTCTCCCAGATAGGCTACAAACTCTATGCTACTGAAGGCACGGCAAACATGATTGAGGCGGTTGGACTCCCGGTAACCATGATAAGCAAAAAGTTGAGCGAGGGGCATCCCAATGTTATTGACATTATCAACGACAAAACAGTGAGTGGCATCGTCAATACCATTACTGGAGGTCGTATTCCACTGAGGGATGGCTTTGAAATCCGTCGTGCTGCCACTGAAAAGCGCATCCCATGCTTTACTTCTCTTGATACCGCTCAAGCTGCCTTGGAGGTACTCCTCAGTGGGAGCCAGATTTATAGCGCTCAGCCCTTATCAGACTATCGGAGAAAGGAACCCACTTGAGGCAAGAAATTGCTTCCGTTACTGCAAATACTGAGCTTATGCCACAAGTTCACCTTATGTGGCTAGAATCTCCTCAGATAGCCTCCATAGCCCAGCCGGGGCACTTTGTCATGGTGCGCTGTGGGGAGGGGTTGGAATATCAGCTACGCCGCCCATTTAGCATCCACCAAGTAGATAAGACAAAGGTTAAACTTGCTCTCCTGTTCACTGTAGTTGGCAAAGGAACGCATTGGTTATCTCAATGTCGGGTTGGAGATAACATAGACCTTTTAGGACCGCTAGGCAATGGCTATTCCATTCATCCCGGCTCACAGAACCTGCTACTGGTGGCTGGCGGAATTGGCATTGCCCCGCTGGTCTTTCTGGCTCAGCAAGCCTTAAGTCAAGGGCAGTCAGTAACGCTGCTTTTGGGAACATCAACCGCCACCCAGCTTTACCCGGAGCATCTCCTACCCTCTGAAGTCAAGCTTATCATCGCCACTGAGGATGGGACTGCCGGCAAAAAGGGATTGATAACCGACCTCCTGCCGGATTTTACTGGCTGGGCAGACCAAATCTTTGCCTGTGGACCGACTTCAATGTATCAGACCATAGTTGCCCAAAACCAGCAAAAATCAAAGCCGGTCCAGATTTCCCTTGAAGTGAGGATGGGGTGTGGGCTGGGAGTCTGCTACGGGTGCACAGTAAAGACAAAAAGCGGGCTAAGGCAAGTATGCAAGGATGGGCCGATATTTGATTTAGGCGATATATTGTGGGGTGAATTAGATTTATAATCATTGGCGCAGGAGGTAATAAATATGGTAGTCACCAAAAGAATTGGTCTCCAGACTAAAGGGCACTGCGATATTATTGACATTACGCCAGAGGTAGAACAAAAGCTTGGTGAGACGGATATAAGGAATGGAACGGTTACCCTATTCGTTGCCGGTTCAACGGCGGGAATATCTACCATTGAATTTGAATCCGGATTGCTCTCTGACTTCCAGAGTATGTGGGAGAGAAATGCCCCCAAAGATATTCCCTATGACCACGACCGGCGCTGGGGCGATGGCAACGGATACTCACATGTCCGAGCCTCGCTACTGGGTGCCTCGCTGGTAATTCCGTTTAACGATAGAAGGTTAGCTTTAGGCACCTGGCAACAAGTAGTGCTGGTAGATTTCGACAATAGACCAAGGTCAAGGCAAATCATAGTGCAGATTATGGGTGAATAGATTGGCTTTGACAGCGGTTTAAGCCAGAGCTTATAATATGATGCCCTCAATGGCACAAAGTAAACCATAGAAAGGTGGCGTGAGATGGCAAATCAGATAGGTAAGAGGTATTGCTGTGCTAAGTGTGGCGCTGAGTTCATCGTTACCAGGGGGGGCGAAGGCACAATCCACTGCTGTGGTCAACCCATGGAGCTAAAGAAATAAGCTAAGTCAGTTTGTGGGAGTATTATTTAAATGGCAAGTCAATTAGGTAAAAGGTATCGCTGTTCTAAGTGTGGCACTGAAATTCTATGCACTAAAGCCGGGGAGGGCACACCTACCTGCTGCGGTCAGGAAATGGAAGTCCAGGAACCCAGACCAATCCCGTCTTCAGACTAACCGAGCCTATTTACCCTGCAGCAGAGAGAAAAATTCAGCCCTGGTTTCTGTTCTGTTACGAAAGGTACCCCTGAGGGCTGAGGTAACAATAGTGCTTCCAGGCTTCTTGATACCACGCATAATCATACACAGGTGCTCAGCCTGGGCAATTACCCCCACACCATCAGGCTTGAGCCCATCAACAATGGCATCGGCAATCTGGGTAGTCATTCTCTCCTGAATCTGGGGGCGCTTGGCAAAGATTTCCACTACCCGAGCCAGTTTGCTACCACCGACAACACGCCCTGTGGCATTGGGAATATATCCTATATGAACCACACCGTAAAATGGCAAAAGGTGATGCTCACACATGGAATAAAATGGAATATCCCTGAGAATTACCATTTCACGGTGCCCTTCCTCAAAGCCTACCGTCAACTCTTCCCTGGGGTTCATATTAAGTCCCATAAAAAGCTCGGCATACATCTCAGCCACCCGCCCCGGAGTGCCGAGCAATCCCTCCCTCTCGGGGTCTTCACCAATAGCCCTGATGATAGAGGTTACTGCTTTCTTAATCTCAGCCTCGTTAAACACTCTAGTCCTCCTTTAATGCTTACCATTGTTTCCTAAAACAATTCCTATCTAAGTAGGTATGAAATATGTGACTTAATTTTTATGGAAACAACTCCTATCTGATTAGCTTTGATAATTGTTTCAACTGTTATGTCAAGTTAGCTTAACCCAAGTTTAGAGCCTGCTCCACAGCGGCTAAATCAGCGGGGAGCTCAAGGAAGGGCTCAGCATCTTTTACTGCGGTCTCGGTATCCTTGAGTCCAGTGCCGGTTACCACGCAAACCACCCTGCTTTGAGAGAAGTCCATCCCCTTCTGAGAGAGCTTGATAAGCCCGGCTAGAGAAGCTGCTGACGCTGGCTCGCCAAAAACGCCCCCCTTGGTTGCCATAAGTTTCTGGGCGGACAGAATCTCGTTATCGCTGACCATATCAATAACGCCACCGGACTCATCGCGAGCAGCCGCTGCCTTCTGCCAGCTAGCCGGGTTGCCTATTCTTATTGCCGAGGCAACAGTCTCAGGCTGGTCAATAACATAGCCCCGAACAATGGGAGCAGCGCCCTCTGCCTGAAAACCCATGAGCTTAGGCTTACTCTTTGCCCTACCTGCTTGATAATAGTCGGTAAAGCCCTTCCAGTAGGCGGCGATATTGCCGGCATTGCCCACCGGAATAAAAAGATAGTCCGGGGCTTGGTCTAAACTATCAATAATCTCAAAGGCGGCGGTTTTTTGCCCCTCGATGCGATGGGGGTTAACCGAGTTCACCAGGGCAATCGGATGCCTCTGGGTCAGGCTTCGCACTATGTCTAGCGCCTGGTCAAAATTTCCATCAATGGTGACTATTTTAGCCCTATAGACAATAGCCTGAGCGAGCTTACCGAGGGCAATCTTACCTTTGGGGACAACGATAATGGCGCCAACTCCGCAATAGGCGGCATAGGCAGCGGCTGAGGCGCTGGTATTGCCAGTGGAGGCACACATTAAAGCCTTGCTGCCAGCTTCCAGCGCCTTAGCTACCGCCACTACCATGCCCCTATCTTTAAAGGAACCGGTGGGATTACACCCCTCCAGCTTAAGGTATAGCTCGCCGCAGCCGGTTTCCCTTTCCAGCTGGCGGCACCTGACCAGAGGGGTATCCCCCTCGCCCAAAGAGAACAGGGGCGTTTTGGAGGTGACGGGAAGGAAGTCTTTATAGTTAATTAGGACACCGGGTTTCATCATCACCCTTTCGCCAGTCTAATTAATGCTCCTAACCCCATCATCCGCTACGGCTTGAAGACTTGCTTTTCCTCTTCAGTAAGTCCATAGAGGTCATAGACAAGGTTATCTATTTCTTTGTCCGTTTGCTCAATCTCTCTTTTAAGTTCATCACGTTCACTAAAGGGCTTGTCGCGGATAGGAGCAAGTTTTTTATTCAGTTCCAGCATCCTGTCTACCAGAGCCACCAGAGTATCATGTATCTTCTTTTCGGTAGGGTTATTGAAGTCAATAGAAGGAAGGGGTAACTTGCCAACATAATAGTCATCAAAATCCATCGTCCTTATTGCGTTACTAAAGATGAATTTATAGGCGTACCAAGACCACAGTTTAGAATTGAGTAGAGCCGTTATAAAAGCATAGCTAAATCTGTTATCGCTGAGTACCATGTTTTCCACTGTATCCACTGTCAGAACACTGTTCTTATCAAAGGTGGCCATAAGTATTATATGGTCAGTAGGCTTCAGAACGTGAGCGATTATCCGCTGTGAGATAATCTTGGGCTGGCGTAAGAATGAAACCTTCTTATCCGCTCCAGACAGGATTGCCTCCGGTAGCGTTTCTTTGGTCTCATACAAGGTATACCTAGCAATATGGTCTCCTCGATAAATAGGAATGCCTTTAGGGTCTTTGGTTAGGTGTCTCTGGAAAGGTAGTCCCCTTGCCGTTTTGCTAATATCTTTCATGAAGAGCTTGGATGCAGTCATTTTGTTAAAGACTTGTAGCTCTTTATTAGTTGTACCCAATAGAATCGTATCGGTGTTTTCCGAAGTTTCTTTAGAGATAGAGACTGGCTCCTTCTTTTCGTCTTCTTCAAGGGACACCGATTCATAGAAGGGTTTGTGAAGAAACTTTTGAGAGACGACTACTACCATCTGCTCAAGCAGAACTTCCTTAAACGCTTGGCTGGCATCACAAGCGCAGCCAAGCCTATCCAGTATTAGTTTACGTCCACTCGCCCATTTCTGGCTGTAAGCCAGAGATTTGGGTATTATGAAGCTGAAGAACCCACCTTCTTTGGTCAAGCTCAAGCCCTTTTCGATAAAGACCATAGCACTATTTTTGTTGTCTCTGCTATGGGAATAGCGGTTTTCAATATAAGCTCTATCATACTCATCAAATTCTGCACCGTACGGTGGATTACCAATCACCACATCAAAGCCCCCATTAGCCATAATGTCCTTAAACTCCTGTTCCCAGTTGAAGCGTCTCTTTTCTGCCCAGTTATCACCAAAATACTTTTTAAGTTCCTCATCAGTGCCTGAGATAAGGGAATTACCCGGGCGGATATTAGTACTGAGGTAAGGAAGCTTACCTTTCTCGGTCAGAGTACGGAGTAACAGATTCAATCGCGTAATCTCAACCGCCTGCATGTCTAAATCTACGCCATAGATATTAGAAAGCAAAACGGGCAAGCGGTCTTTTTGGTCAAGTTCGTTTAAGGGTCTGTTGCGCTCTTTTGCATGGTAGTTCAGAAGTTCGTCGTAGGCGCGGATTAAGAAAGAACCTGACCCACAGGCTGGGTCGAGGATTTTTATATTGCGTATTTCGTTGTAATTATGCTCTTTAATGAACCGCCCAACCGTTTCCTTAACGATATAATCGGTGACAAACTTTGGCGTATAGTAAATGCCCTGTTCTTTACGACGCTGCTTTTTACTGATGATTTCAAAGGTTTCTTCGTCAGTAAGACCGAGTTTGAGTTGGGCGTCCGCCCTTTCTTTGACCTTAGTAGCAATATAGCCCAGGTACTGCTCATAGACTATGCCAAGCACATCGACATCAATGTCATTGAAGTTATAGCTTGCCAAACTTCCAGGAATTTCATACAAACCGCTTAGAATCCTCTCAATCGTTGGGCTTTCAATGAAGACTTCATCCGTTAGGTGTTCATCAAATAGCTCGCTGTCATAGGTGCCACGATATCTTACAAAGATTTGCCGTAATTCCTCTACTAGCTCTCCCTTGTATCCCGCTGACTTCCATCGATTTGCCGCAGCAAGCAAATGCCTTTCTTCTAAGTTTCTGTCCTCACAGGTGCGGATAAAGATAAGGCGATCAAAAAGTCTTTGAACAACCTCATCTATCTGTTTTTGACTTAATTCTTCGTTGTGGCCATGTATTTGGTTAAAAAGTTCTTCCCGCCACTGGCGGAGTTGCTTATAGAGCCGCGTTTCTATGGGTAGAGAGGGTGGCAAAGCACCATATTGGGCTGCCTCTTTGTTCAACAAACCGTTTTCCAGCGATTCACGAGAAAGGAGCCATAGCTTATCAAAGTTCGCAATATAATCCTTATAAGTAAGCGTTAAGAATGGTTTGTTTGTTTGTGCATTGAAGAGCCGTAGCTCTTCAAAATCAGTTAGCGCCACCCAGGTAACACCTTTGTTATAAGCATAAGTAACAGCTTGTTTCGCGTATTCTGGCTTGCTGAGGGTCGCCTTCAGTGGCTTGGCTTCCAAGTAGAATTGGGATACACCCTTCAGTTTGAAGGCGTAATCTACCCGCCCATTTGAAGCTTTCTCCTCCGGGGCCACCTCATTTGTATCATCAAAATCCCAGCCTAAAGCTCTAAATAGAGGCTCAATGAAGCCTTGTTTGGTCTTAGCTTCGTGAAAGCCTTTTATTTCAGATGTGCTTAAGCCCTCGTATTTATCAATTAACTCGGCAATTTGTTCTTCTATGGACATTGACTTATCCCAGCGTGTCTTTCATTAACTTTCAACCCGGATGAAGTTGCATATCTGCTTAACTGAAGCTAGATGCCCCAGCTCGTCAAGGGCTTGCTGCATTTCCGCTTCTTTAGCGGGGTGGGTCATAATAACAATTTCAGCCGTCTGAGACACACTATCAGCCGCCTGCTGAATAACTGAGGAAATACTTATTAGATGGTCGCCTAAAACCTTGGACACCTGAGCCAAGACTCCGGGTCGGTCAACAACATTTAGTCTCAGGTAATATCGGGTCTCAAGCTCAGCCATAGGCTTGATGCTTTTACCTGGCTCAAGCCTCCACCTCGCCCTACTACCCCCACCAGCGGCAATATCCTGGGCTGCTGATACCACATCGGCTATGACCGCGCTGCTGGTAGGCAGGGCACCAGCCCCCTCACCATAGAAAAGCACCTTGCCCACCAGGTCGCCTTCCACCAGAATAGCATTATAGACACCATCAACCTTAGCCAGAAGGGACTCCTCAGGAATAAAAACGGGATGAACTCGCACTTCAATCCAGTTATCACCCTGCTTAGCCATAGCCAGCAGCTTTATGGCAAAGCCTAGCTCCCGAGCGTATTTGAAGTCACGACTATCCAGTCGAGAAATGCCTTCACAATGGATATCCTGAGGTTGAACCTGGCAATGAAAGGCTAAAGAGGCAAGAATAGCCAGTTTATAGGTAGCATCTATCCCATCCACATCATCCTCTGGGTTAGCTTCGGCATAACCTAATTCCTGGGCTCTCTTAAGTGCTGAAGGAAAATCTGTGCCCTCTCTTGCCATCCGGGTAAGAATATAATTAGTGGTTCCGTTTATTATGGCATAAATACCACTGAGCTTATTGGCTACCAGGTCATGTTGAAAAGGGGCGATTAGAGGAATGCCACCCCCAACACTAGCTTCATAGTGCAGTCCTACCCCATATTGCTGAGCTAGAGTAAATAGTTCCACCCCATGCTTAGCTATAACCTCCTTGTTAGAGGTAACCACATGCTTACTACCAGAGAGAGCCCTTTTCAGATAATCTAGGGCTGGGTTCTCACCCCCTATTGCCTCAACCACTATATCCACCCCAGGCTCAGCGAAAAACTCATCGGCA
>DAOWJM010000065.1 GCA_030640325.1 Dehalococcoidia bacterium
ACTGTCAGGGTTAAAAAGCATAGTATTATCTACCTCACCCCCTTCAAACTTCCCTTAATTGTAGGGGGGAAAATGATTTATTCAGAGGAGACGAGCCCCTCTCTTATCCACGTTCCCCCCTTCCCTTGTAAGGGAAGGGGGCTAGGGGGATAGGTTGCTATGTAGTCAAAATAAATTTGGTGCTTAATTTCTGAACCGTTACGGCTTAAAAGCATACCCCAAAGACTGTCCCTGTGCTATAATTAGTCAGACGCTAAGCCAGGAAGGACGATGTTTACCCACCTTCATGTCCATACTGAATATAGTCTGCTTGACGGCATGTGCCGCATCCCGTATCTGGTTGAGCGAGCCAGAGAATTGGGTATGGACAGCCTGGCTATAACCGACCATGGGGTTATGTATGGCGCTATTGAGTTCTACCTTGCCGCTAGGGAGGCAGGGATAAAGCCCATTATCGGCTGCGAGGTCTATCTCGCTCCAAACAGCCGCTTCGGGCGTAATGCCAGCGATAAAAATAACTACCACCTCATTCTGCTAGCCAAAAATCAGACCGGTTACCGCAATCTAATCCAGCTCACCACCAAAGCAAACCTTGAGGGCTTTTATTACAAGCCCAGGGTGGATAAAGAGCTTCTTGAGCAGCATCACCAGGGTCTCATTGCTCTCAGCAGCTGTATTGCCGGTGAGATTCCCCGGCTTATTCTAAACGGGCGCCTTGAGGAGGCAAAGCAGGCTGCCCTGTGGTGTAAGCAGACCTTTGGCGATTTCTACCTGGAGATACAGAGGCACCCCATTGCCGAGCTGGAGCAAATAAACCAAGGTCTCATATCTATGAGCGATGAACTGGATATACCGCTGGTGGCGACCAACGATGTTCACTATATCAATCAGGAGGATGCCTCGGCTCATGACCTGCTGATGTGTATCGGGACCAACTCCTCTATCTATGATGACAAGAGAATAAAGATGGCTGGCGACTTCTATTACCTCAAGAGCCCCCAGGAGATGGCGGAGCTTTATAAGGATATTCCTCAGGCACTGGAGAACACCGAGCGCATTGCCGATATGTGCAACCTCAGGCTTGAGTTTGGTCGTCTCCACCTCCCTGAGATAGATTTGCCTGAAGATAAGACTGCTGACCAGTTCCTGGCTGACCTCTGTTATCAGGGTCTGCGTCAATATTATCCCAACCCTACCCCGGAGATACAGCAGCGGCTTGACTACGAGCTGGAGGTAATAAAACAGACCCAGTTTGCCAATTACCTCCTTGTTGTTTGGGACATCATCTCCTTCGCCAAAAAGCACAACATCCTGTTTGGGGTCAGAGGGAGTGCTGCTGCCAGCATTGTCCTTCACTGCCTTGGTATCACCGAGGTTGACCCTATTGAGAATAAGCTGGTCTTTGAGCGCTTTCTTAACCTGGAGCGCAAGGAGATGCCAGACATAGATTTAGATTTTGAGGATGAGCGCCGTGATGAGGTCATCTCTTATGTATCGCAGAAATACGGGAAAGGCCATGTAGCTCAGATTATCACCTTTGGCACCTTAGGCGCCAGGGCAGCCCTCAGGGACGTAGGTCGGGCTCTGGGTATGCCCTATAGCGATGTTGACCGCGTAGCCAGGCTGGTTCCTTTTAGACCAGGCATGACCCTGGAGAGAGCCCTGGATGAAAATAGTGAACTGCGCAATATCTACCAAGAGGATGATACCGTTCGCAATCTGGTTGATTCAGCCAGGAGACTGGAGGGCATTGCGCGCCATGCCAGTACCCATGCCGCCGGTGTAGTTATATCTAAACAACCGCTCACTAGCTATGTCCCGCTACAACGGGTGAGCAAAGGCGACGGTGAAGCTACGGTTATGACTCAGTTCACCATGGAAGACATTGCCCATATTGGGCTACTCAAGATGGACTTTCTCGGTCTGGCTAACCTGACTATTCTGGGCAAGGCAAAAGAGATTATTGGTCAAAGCCGTGGCATTGATATCGACCTGCACCATATCCCGATGGACGATGCCAAGACCTTTGACCTTTTATCCTCAGGGGAAACGGTTGGCGTGTTTCAGTTAGAGGGGGCTGGCATGCGCCGATATGTCAAGGAGCTTAAGCCAACCACCTTCAGCGATATCGCCGCCATGATAGCTCTGTATCGCCCCGGTCCTATGGAGCATGTCCCTACCTTCATCAAAGCCAAGCATGGCATTGAGCCTATCCGCTACCCTCATCCTACACTCTCAAGCATCCTTGAGGAGACCTACGGGGTAATTGTATATCAAGACCAGGTGCTGTTTATTGTCCAGGCCTTCGCTGGCTACAGCCTGGGAGAGGCTGACATCTTCCGCAAGGCAATGGGCAAGAAGATTGCGGCGGTTATGAAAAAGGAGAAGCGTAATTTTCTTGCCGGCACCAAAAAGATGGGCTATTCTG
>DAOWJM010000152.1 GCA_030640325.1 Dehalococcoidia bacterium
GGCGCCATTATCTTGCTCAGCGGTATCAGGATGCTCACTGCCAGACCGCCTCAGATTGAGCAAGAACCTAGAGACAATCCCTGGCTATGGGCGGCTTGGGCTATCCCTATAGGCATCATAAGCGGCATCTTCGGAATTGGCGGCGGTGTATTGATGGTTCCGGTAATGGTGCTGGCACTCAGGTTCAAGATGCACAATGCCATAGCCACATCCTTAGCCGTAATGCTCTTTACCAGCACCGGTGGTGTTATCGGTTATATTATAAATGGTCTTGGTGTTCCCCAATTGCAAGATTTGGCTTATACCATCGGCTATGTTAACTTGACATCATGGTTTCTACTGGCGGTTACCAGCGTTGGCATGGCACAGGTTGGCGCTATAACCGCCCACAAGCTGCCAGCCAGACAACTGAGCTATATCTTCATTGCGGTAATGTTCTACATGGGACTAAAGATGCTCGGCGTCTTTGACTGGCTGGGTTGGCCAATATAAAAACAAACGAGGTGGAGGATGAACTCTATAATCTATGGTCCCGTCCCTTCGTGGCGGCTGGGCAGGTCCTTAGGGGTGGATTTACTCTCTGGAGAAAAGACCTGCTCCTTCAATTGCATCTACTGTCAGCTAGGCAGAACAATCAACCTTCAAGTGGAGCGAAAGCAGTTCGTGCCAACTGCCCAGTTAGCCAAAGAGCTGGAGGCAGTAAGAGGTATATCGGCTGACTATGTCACCTTCTCCGGGACGGGAGAGCCTACCCTAGCCAGCAACCTGGGAGAAGCTATCAAGCTAGCCAAATCAATCCTGCCGCTGCCAGTGGCAACCCTGACCAACTCCTCCCTCATGCCGAGAGAAGAAGTGTGCCATGAGTTAATGGGGGCAGATGTAGTGGTAGCCAAGGTAGATGCTCCCAATGAACAGATTTTCCGCCAGATTAATCGACCTGTAGTGGGCTATTCCTTTGACCAAATACTCCGTTCCATAGAGCAATTCAGAAAGCAATTCCAGGGAAAGCTAGCCCTTCAAATGATGTTCATCGCCAAAAATAAGGACTATGCCAGACAGATGGCAGACATAGCCAGGCAAATTGCACCCGATGAAGTGCAGCTTAATACCCCACTACGCCCCTGTCCTATTAAGCCATTAACACCAGAGGAAATGGCTATTATAGAAGAGCAGTTTGCTGGACTAAGGGCGGTAAATGTGTATCAGGCTCCAAAACCAGAGGTGGTGCCCCTGAATCCGGAGGAAACACTGCGGCGAAGACCAGAGCTATAAACCCTTAGCTGGCTTTATCGGCAGCGGTAAGCCAGCGACCATCATATAGACCTCATCAGCAGCCTGTGCCAGGAGCTGGTTGGCTTTAGCCAGTAAATCACGATATAACCTGCCCACTCTATTAGCAGGCACCAAGCCCAGACCAACCTCATTGGTAACAATAATGAAGCTGGCATCAACCCGGTCGATGCACTCAATCAGCTCACCGACTTCAGCGATAAGCCTCTTCTCAATAAGGGGGGCATTGATTTGCTCACCAGTTTGGTCGCTGTGCTGACCGAGAATGTTGTTAACCAGAAGGGTGATGCAATCCACAATCACCACCTGAGCACCACCGATTTTCTGCTCAATCTGGCTACCGAGATGCGAGGTAACCTCAAGGGTGCTCCAGGCTGTTGACCTCGCCCTTTTATGCTCCTCAATGCGCTGGCGCATCTCCTCATCGCCAGCCACCGCCGTAGCCACAAAAAGCACCGTTTCACCCAACTTCGGGGCAAGCTCCTGGGCAAAGTGGCTTTTACCGCTACCGGCGCCGCCAATTATCAGAACACACCTTTTACTCAGTTTGTGCCCCCCATAACATATTTTTCACCTAGCCCAACCACCGGAGGTGAGCCAGCAGACAAACCAGAATGAGAAGGCAAACCTCAGCCACTTCATTTATCGCCCCATAGGTGTCACCAGTAAGCCCACCAAACTTACCCTTCAAATAGGCAGCCATAGCTACCACTGTAACCCAGATAGCTAACATTATAATAAAGCCC
>DAOWJM010000148.1 GCA_030640325.1 Dehalococcoidia bacterium
AACCAAAGAGAAGCTGGAGATACTGCGTGGTGCTGACTTCATTGTAATGAACGAGATTAAGAAGGCAAAGCTATATCGCCAACTCTGGCAGAGCTTCGCCATACTCACCGATGTCAAGTCTGTGGGGGTGATGGGTGATTATAGAACCTATGGCTATTTGGTTGCCATCCGTGCCGTAACCAGCGAGGATGCTATGACTGCTGACTGGTCACGCCTCCCCTACGACCTGCTGGCTCGGATTTCCAATCGCATCGTCAATGAAGTTCCCGGCGTAAACCGGGTCGTCTATGATATAACCTCCAAGCCCCCATCAACCATTGAGTGGGAGTAGATGTCCCATAGCAGAAGGGGAAAAGATGACCAGCAAAGACGAACTCCTTGATAAGATTGAAGAGATTGGGACAATAAAGAGAGGGCTTTCGTTTAAGGACCGTGCACAAACAAGTGTGTATGGTCTTTATGTACAAAGCGGTCGCCTCCCTGGGGGTGCAATGCAATACATGGCTGGAGGTAAGCTCATTAAAAAGCTGGTATTCATCAGGGAAACAGACGGCACCAGGAAGGTCAAAAAATACCAACCAGGAAACTGGGAAGTTAACGTTGAGGTTACCTTATATGTTTGTACAGCATTGGAACGCCTGCGCAAGGAACAAACAAAATGGGCGCCGGAGAAGCTTATGGCATACGAGGCGAAAGAGAAGTCTCACTATGCTTCTATTAACACGGTTAATAACTGTTTGCAAGAACACAGCGCTCAACTTAAGAAGGTTTGGGAACTAATCAACTCAGAACATAAGAAACATCACATTACCTTGTTTTTCAAAGAACTAGAACAAGAATGGCCTGTTGAATTCTTTGAAACAAAAATTGAAGAAGTATATAAGGCTATTAGTGAACAATTAGCTCAAAGTCTAATGTCGGCGTACCTCGTCGGTTACATGATAGGCAAAGGCTGGATATCGCAAGAAGAGGGAGGAGATAACGACCTATACTTGGGTGATAGATTAGCGATTCTTATCAGGTCTGTCTTCAAAGGAGCTCAATCTAAAGGATTAGCTTTTGCAATGGCGTTCACCAGAGTTACCGCGGAAGGCACCTTGTCTGCTTTAAATACCGATAAACCCACTAAACCAACTTATGAGCCCTCAAAGTATGAAATACTTAATGAGATACTACTGACAGAAGGCAAAAATCTTATCAGTAAGCATTTCAAGCATCCCGAATTACTCGGTCGGTCTACTAGTATAAGCATAAACCCATTTAATCCATCAGATTACGAATATTTATTATCAGCATTTCTTGGTGGCCCAAGCCACTTGGGGCGCTTTGATACAGAAAAATTAGAAGGGATACTGAAAAAGTTATTACAAGATGATTATGATAGATACTATGAGGCTGCAAAGCTTCGGATAACTGCTAGCCATTAGAAGTAGAATGCTGAGATGGGGCGTCCAAGAGGGGCTTCGCCCCTCTTCCCAATAACTCCCCCTCTCCTTGATAGGAGAGGGGGACACAGGGGGTGAGGTAGATAAAAATACTGGTTGTTGGCGGTGGAGCCAGGGAGCATACCCTGGTTTGGAAGCTAGCCCAGAGTCCCAAAGTCAAAGAAATTTATGTGGCTCTGGGCAACGCCGGCACCGCCGAGATTGCCCATAACCTTGCTCTTAAGCCTGCTGATATAGAATCGCTGGCCGAAATAGCCCGGGAAAAGAGCATTGACCTCACTGTCATTGGACCGGAGGCGCCTCTGGCTGATGGCATTGTCGACCACTTCATAGTCAGGGGTATTCCCATTTTTGGTGCCACTAAGCGAGCCGCTGAGCTCGAATCAAGCAAGGTGTTCGCCAAGGAGCTAATGCAAAAATATAATATCCCCTGCGCCCGAAGCACTAGCTTTTCTGACTATACTGAGGCAAAGGAATATATCAAGCGACAGATACCTCCTATCGTGGTTAAAGCCGATGGATTAGCTGCCGGTAAGGGGGTAACTGTAGCCGATTCAATACCTCAAGCTCTGGACGCTCTGTCCAATATAATGGAGGCTAGAGCCTTTGGCGCTGCTGGCGACAGGGTAATCATTGAGGAGTGCCTATCAGGGAGAGAGATGAGTATTTTCGCCTTTACCGATGGCAAAGCCGTCATTCCTATGGTATCAGCCTGCGATTATAAACCGATATTTGATGGTGACCAGGGACCTAATACTGGCGGTATGGGTAGCTATAGCCCGCCGCACTTTATGAGTCCAACCCTGGCTAAAACAGTAAGGGAGACCATCATGGAGCCGGCGGTAAGGGCTATGGAAAAAGAAGAAAGACTTTACAAAGGTGTTCTATATGGCGGGTTGATGATTACCAATGACGGACCAAAGGTGCTAGAATTTAATGCCCGGTTTGGCGACCCGGAGGCACAGGTTACCCTGCCTTTGCTCAAAACTGACCTGGTAGATATTATGCTGGCAGTGATTGATAACAAACTTGAGCAGATAGATGTGGAATGGAGCGATGACGCCTGTGTTGGGGTGGTAATGGCGTCAGCCGGCTACCCCGGCAGCTATGAAACAGGCTTCCCCATTACCGGGCTGGATAATTTGGACAGAGATATTTTGGTATTTCACGCCGGAACCAAGGTAGGCTCACAGCCGGGGCAGGTATTGACCAATGGAGGGCGAGTGCTCACCGTAGTTGCCAGGGGCAAGACCCTCGCCGAAGCCAGAGAGAAGGTATATGCCAATATATCACGGATTCACTTTGAGGGTTGCCATTATCGCAAGGACATCGCCCTGCTAAAGGAGGGTTAATAGAGGGATGATTGAAGGGGCTTAGCCCCACTTTAATAAAATACTAAACTTTAGGGATTTGAATTTGTTTAGGATTTAGAAATTAGAGTTTAGGATTTCACGAAAGGGGGGTGAGGTAGATAAAATGCCATTAGTAGCCGTAGTTATGGGTTCCAAATCAGATGCTGAAGCCATGCAGCCAACGCTGGATACTTTAGATGCACTTGGTATTGATTATGAGGTTAATGTAATATCAGCCCACCGCAACCCGGAAAGGGCAAGGCAATATGGGCTGGCGGCACAAGGTCGTGGGATTGAGGTTATAATTGCTGCTGCCGGCGGAGCAGCCCATCTGCCCGGAGTCCTGGCTAGCTGGACTACCTTGCCCGTCATCGGTGTGCCATTAGCCACCAGTGAACTGGGGGGTATTGATGCCCTCTACTCAATAGTTCAGATGCCAGCCGGGATACCGGTAGCCAGCGTAGCTATAGGCAGTGCTGGGGCTAAGAATGCTGCCTACCTGGCTGCCGAAATCTTAAGCCTGAAATATGATAAGATACGAAAAGCCTACGAAAAGTATAGAAGCCAGCTACAAGGAGAGGGAGGTGTTTAATTAAGGGTAGATTGAAGGGGCGAAGCCCCAAATACATTATAGGGAGTTTTAGAGGGACGGAGTCCCTCTTACATAACTTCTCTTCCCCCTCTCAAAGAATGGAGAGGGGGATACAGGGGGTGAGGTTGATATACAATCCCAAGGAGACAACAAATGATTGAGCGATATTCCAGACCTCGGATGAAAAGAATCTGGTCGGACGAGAATAAGTTTGATAAGTGGCTTCGGGTGGAGATTGCTGTCTGTGAGGCGTGGACTGAACTGGGCGTCATTCCCAGGGAAGCCCTGTCCAAGATAAAGCTAGCCCGGGTTAACCTTAAACGCATGGAGGAGATTTTAAAAGAAACTCACCATGATATGACTGCCTTCCTTGGCTCTGTGTCAGAGAGCCTGGGAGATGAATCGCGCTTTATCCACCTTGGTCTTACCTCCTCTGATGTAATAGATACTGCCCTCAGCCTGCAGCTAATCGAGTCCGCCGAGCTATTGAGTCAGGATATAAAGGAACTCATCTCAGCATTGGCGCAAAAGGCGATAAAACATAAATATACAACTATGATTGGTCGCACTCACGGGGTTCATGCTGAGCCAATCTCCTTTGGTTTTAAACTGGCACTATGGACTGAGGAGATGAGGCGCAATTTACAAAGACTGGCTGAAGCTAAAAAAGTCATCGCTGTGGGCAAGATTTCAGGAGCAGTGGGCACCTATGCTACCCTGTCTCCTGAGGTTGAAGAGAAGGCTTGCGCCAGGTTGGGGTTTGTCCCAGCCCCTGTTTCCAGCCAGGTTTTGCAACGCGACCGCCACGCTCAATTCATTACCACTTTAGCTATAATCGCTAGCTCACTGGAGAAATTTGCTACTGAGATTAGGGGGCTACAGAAAACCGAGACAAGAGAAGTGGAAGAACCCTTTGCCGCCGGTCAGACTGGCTCTTCGGCTATGCCACATAAGCGCAACCCAGAGCTTTGTGAGCGAATCTGTGGCTTAGCCCGGCTGGTAAGAGGCTATGCTATAACCTCAATGGAAAATATTGCCCTGTGGCATGAACGGGACATCTCTCACTCCTCCACCGAACGCATTATCCTGCCTGACTCCTGCCTGGTGGTGGATTACACCCTGACCCTTTTCACATCAATAATGAGGGGGTTACAAGTTTACCCACGAAAGATGAAGCGGGATATAGAGCTTACCAAGGGCTTAATCTTCTCCCAGCGGGTAATGCTCGCCCTTATAGATAAAGGGCTGAGTCGGCAAAAAGCCTATGAAATGGTGCAGCGCAACGCAATGAAGGCATGGAAGGGGAATAAAAACTTCCTTACCCTGCTCAAGGCTGACGCTGAGGTTACTGCCGTCCTGCCTCATAGTGAGCTGGAGCAAATTTTTGACGAGCAATACTACCTGCGCTATATGGATGATATTTTTAAGCGATTGGGCTTAACCGAGGCGCAATGGAAAGGTGGTATAGCTGAGCCTTCAGACTTTGCTCCCAGAGCAATATAATGAGTATTAGCTCAATAGGTCACTCATCAAGGGAAGGTTGAAGGGGCGAAGCCCCTTCAAAAGTAATCCCTCCCCCCTTACTCTGGAGTTAACAATTAAGGGGAGTTTTAGAGGGGCGAAGCCCCTCTAAAAGAAATTACCTCCCCCTTCCCCTTGATAAGGGGAAGGGGGATACAAGGGGGATAGGGTTATTAAATAAGAACCTAAAGGGGGTGAGGTTGATAAGTAATACTAGCCCAGCGGTTTTGCTAGATACAGGTTTATCTCTGCCATTGTTTTTTCGGGGCAAGGTGCGTGATACCTATGACCTGGGCAATCTGCTGCTTATTGTAGCCACCGACCGAATCTCAGCCTTTGATGTTGTCCTACCCTGTGGCATTCCCAATAAGGGTTTGGTGCTGAATAAACTCTCTGCTTTCTGGTTCAACCAGACCAGGGATTTGGTGCCTAACCATCTAGTAGAAGCAGTGGATGATGTTCGCTGTCTTGACGCTTATCTTTCTGCTGAGAGCCGTTTTGCCTATCCTTCTTACCTCGCTGGGCGGTCTATGGTGGTCAAAAAGGTCAAGCGTATCCTTGTTGAGTGCGTGGTGCGTGGTTATCTTGCCGGTTCGGCTTGGGAGGAGTATCAGCAATATGGCACTATCTCCGGCTTGCCTTTGCCCAAGGGATTGAAACAAAGCCAGGAATTACCTCAGCCTTTATTCACCCCCACTACCAAGGCAGAAACCGGGCATGACCAGCCGCTATCTATGGGTGAGGTGAAGAAATTAGTTGGTGACCATATAGCAGAGGAGATGGAGGAGAAAAGCTTGGCCGTCTATAACTATGCTCAACGATATGCCATAGCCAGAGGTATTATCATTGCTGATACCAAATTTGAGTTTGGATTGGACGGTGATAAGCTAATCCTCATTGATGAGCTATTGACCCCAGACTCATCCCGCTTCTGGGATGCTGAGCTATATAAAGTTGGTCAGTCCCAGCCCAGCTTTGACAAGCAGCCAGTAAGAGACTGGCTCACTGAGTCAGGGTGGAACAAGGAGCCACCCGCCCCCATGCTACCGCCAGAGGTTATTGAGGCTACTACCAGGAGATACGAGCAGGCTTATGAGAAGTTAACTGGTAGGAAACTGAGTATTTAGCATCCAATTTTTCAGAATAGGAGAGAAATATGCCTGAAGAGAAAGAAGTTCCTGAGTACTATTCAGACCACTTCATGATTGCCGGAGGACCTTACGGCGCAGTGATTAACTTTGCCAAGAGTCCTCCCGAGCCTGGTCCAGGCAAGGTGCCGGAAACAGTGGCCAGGGTTCGGATGAGCTACGAGCACTTAAAAACCATAACTTTTGTTCTAGCTCGCCATGTTAAAAAGATAGAGAGGGAAAATAGTGTGTCTTACCCTATCCCGCCAAAGGTCCTTTCAGGGCTTGGTATAGCCAAGGAGGATTGGGACGGGTTCTGGGAAAGCACCAATTTTCAAATCTGATTTTAACCAAAGGCATGATTAGAAAGCCGAATTACTTCCTAACCCTCTAATAGTTCCTTGGTGCTGGGGAGTTCGCCACTAATCCGCTCATCAATTCTGGTAGCTGTATCCAAGGCTCTGCCTAATGCTTTGAACAGGGCTTCCGCTTTATGATGGTCATTGATGCCGTATAGAATCTTGGCATGGAGATTGAGCCTGGCTTCAATGGCAAAGGACTCAAGGAAGTGGCGGATAAGGTCGGTGGGAAATCCTGCCATATCATTATCGCTGAAGGGTAGCTCCAGCACAGTATATCCTCTGCCACTGATGTCCACCGCCACCGTAGCTAGAGCATCATCCATAGGCACGGTAGCATCACCCATTCTGACGATGCTCCGCTTTTCTCCCAATGCTTCACCGAAGGCTCTGCCCAAACAAATGGCAACATCCTCTATCAAGTGATGCTGGTCATCTCCCGTGGCTGAAATCTTCAGGTCAAACCTTCCATGCTGAGCAAGCTGAGCCAGCAAATGGTCAAACATTTGGAGTCCGGTACCAATCTCCCATTTACCGCTGCCGTCTATATCCAGCTCTAAGCTGATGCTTGTTTCTTTGGTCTCTCGCTTGATAGCGGATACTCTATTAGCCATCTATCTCCCCTCCTAATTCGCGTAGTGCTTTAATCAAGGCATCGGTATGTTCAGGTTTACCCGCGGTAATTCGAATAGAATTTCTCAGAAGTGGTAAGTCAAAGTAACGAACCAATATTCCCTTATTTTGCAATTCTTGCTGGATTTCGCTTGCCTTGCCCTTCAGAACATGGCAGAAAATAAAGTTAGCTTGAGATGGGAAAGGTTTTAACCACTTCAGCTTATTTAACTCGCCAAATAGTCTTTCTCTCTCGGCGACTATAGCCCTTACTCTGTCCAGCAGATAATCAAGGTCCGCTAGCGACTCACGCACTGCTACCACAGCGGCTACATTTGTAGTGAAGGGTAGCTTGATTCTCAACAGGTATTCAGCAATTTTAGGCGGGAAAATGCCAAAGCCAATTCTCAGACCAGCCAGCCCTGCCCATTTACTAAATGTTCTTAGCACCATCAAATTCTTATACTGGGTAACTAACCGGGTAACTGTTTCACCGCTGAATTCAGCATAGGCTTCATCCGCCAGCACCGGCACTCCTGTATCCACGAGCTCTAGTATATCCTTCTGTGGGGTAAGTGTTCCAGTGGGGTTATTGGGATTAGCTAGAAGTATTATCTTGGTTTTTTTAGTTATAGCTCTCTTTACTGCACTTACATCGACAGTGTAATTCTCATCTCTTGGTACCTCGACCAGCTTGCCATTGCACATTTGAGTACTAAAACGAAATATATCAAAAGTGGGCACACAATTTATTACCTCATCTCCAGGAGCAACAAATAGGTGTAAAACAAGGTCTATAAGCTGGTCACTACCATTGCCGGCTACAATATGCTCAGCACCAACGCCAGTATAGCCTTGTAGCAGTTTCCTGAGCTCTGTTTGCTTGGCGTCAGGGTAAATATTGAAGTAGGGATAGGTGCTCAGAGCCTGGTTTACTCTTGGTGAACACCCATAGGGGTTTTCGTTGGAATTCAGCTTGATGATGCCCTCTACAGGAATCTCAACCTCCTCCGCCAGGGTCTCCCGTGGCTTGCCGGCAACATAACCACCCACAGCAACAAGGCTTGGCCGTATTAACCTGGCTATTCCTTCTTCAGACATTCCCTTCACCCCTTTCTATATCCCTAATAATTAAAAATCCCTCCGCTTGGAGGGCACCTTTTTCACCTTTTTACCGTTAATATATCTACATTTTCACACAAACTACCCCCAAGCGCACCTGGTGCGCCCTGTAAATATGAAGGCATAATGCAATTGGTGAGCAGTATAAACTAACATTCTATATAACTCAGCTTCTTTCGGAGAGACTTTATCATAAGAGGTATAGTTTGTCAATAGTTTATCTCAACTTGTCCAATCGCTTTTCCACAGCCCGGGCGTGAGCATCAAAGCCCTCAGCTCTGGCAATGACCGATGCTGCTCGACCTAGTTGTTTTAAACTAGCCTCATCCACATCGACCACGCTTATAAACTTGGCAAAATCGAGTATATTAAGTGGCGAGCTGAATCGGGCAGTAGCCCCGGTAGGTAAAACATGGCTCGGTCCAAGCACATAATCGCCCAGGACCGCCGTTGAGTTGTCCCCGATGAATATACATCCGGCATTAGATACCCGGTTGATGTAGGCATCAGCCCCTTTTACCATCAGACAGAGGTGTTCGGGGGCATAGAGATTGGCTAATTCTATAGCCTCATCTACATCAGCAACTACCGCTATCATCCCCCTGTTTTCTAGAGATTCAGCAGCTATGGCTTGACGCTCCAAGCCCTTTAATTGTTGCTCTACCTCCTGCTCGACCTCATCAGCTAACCATCTTGAGGTAGTTATCAAAATAGCTGAGGCTAAGGGGTCATGCTCAGCCTGGGCTAGAAGGTCAGCGGCACAATACTTGGGGTCGGCTGTTTCATCAGCTATAATCATCACCTCGCTTGGTCCAGGCAGTCCATCAATGCCAACTATTCCATATACCAGCTTTTTAGCCAGAACGACAAAGACATTGCCCGGACCACAAATCTTGTCCACCTTAGGCACAGACTCGGTGCCAAAGGCAAGGGCAGCAATTGCCTGAGCACCACCAACAGAGAAAACACGGTCAACCTGAGCGATGTCGGCGGCTACTAATGTCGGTGGAGGAACCGCCCCATTGGATTTTGGTGGGGTAACCAAGATAACCTCCTTGACTCCGGCAACTCTAGCCGGGATAGCCGTCATCAGCACCGTTGATGGATAACAGGCGGTACCGCCGGGAGCATAGGCGCCGATGCGCTCTAGCGGACGTATTAGCTGACCTAAGCCCGGTTTAGCGAAGCTGCTCCAAATACTGCGTTTTTGTTCAAGGTGATAGGAGCGTATCCGCTCTGCTGCCAGTTTGAGGGCTGACACCAGCTCTTCATCCACCTCCTGGTAGGCACTGGCTATCTGCTTTTTACTTACTTCCAGTGAGGGGAGCTTAACCCCGTCAATCTTCAAGGTGTAATCAAAAAGGGCAGCGTCCCCTCTAGTTTGCACCTCATCAATAATCTGCTTAACCTTCGGCTCCAGGTCACTCTGGTAAAGTTCGGCTGAGGTACGCCTGGATAATGCCGCTTTTGCTGGCTGAAGACCTTCAATAATTCTCAATTTAGATTTCCTTCACTGCATTTCGCAGGGTTTTGATAATAGACTTTATCCTTTCCCGCTTAACAGAACTTGAAACCCTGTTGGTATTACCAATGAGGCAGGCTGTCGATTGGAAAAGGGTGTCAATAATCTTGAGGTTATGTCTGGCTAAGGTTCGCCCGGTCTGGGTATTCTCAATCAGCAAGTCAGCATCCTCGGGCAGAAAGGCTTCACTAGCTCCCCAGGTAGGAACCACCTGATACAAGCTGAGGTGATTGTCTCTGGCATATTTATCAGCAATATTTACATACTCTGAGGCTACTCTAAGTGGCACCGCTCGCTCAGCGTTAAGCTCTCTCAAGCCGTGGACATCGGCTACAGATAAATCCTTGCTCACCACAGCCACTACTTTGACCTTGCCCAATTTCAGGTCGAGCAGCTCCCTCACCGGACTGGATGGGAACTGGTAAAGATGCTCCATAAGCCAGTCTCTGCCGGTAATAGCCAGGTCGAAATTCCCATTAGCTACCTGTAGTGGCATATCCTGAGGTCTAATCACCTTAATAGTGACACCTGGTAGGTTGGTGGATGGTCTGCGATTTCCCTCTGCTGATGGGTAATCGTCGAGGTGAATGCCAGCTTTAGTTAGCAGACCAAGGGTAGGCAATTGCTGATGTCCATCGGGTAAGGCTAACCGAACTACCTCCTTAGCTGCCTCCCCAGAAAGGTATTGAATTTCTGGCATTCTGGATACATTGGTAGCAGGGGGATGTTTTTCTCCCGCAAGCCTTCGTATCACAGACTCCGGTATAAGTGCATCCTCAACAGAGGACACCACCTCACCCATGTCTTTGGATTTCCAGCTATTCCTATTGGCTATTAAAAAGGCGCTGACACTGAGGACTTGGCTTATCGGTACCAGCCCGTAGAGGAGAAACTCCTCTGTGGTGCCAGAGACCAGTACCAAATCAGCACTTTCCGGTGGATAAACCTCAGCCGCTCCCCACAGGGGAAAGACGCCGAACCGCCTCAGCCGGAGGTTCAGGGCAAAGGACTCAGCCAGGTTGGGATACTCGCTGGCAATGCGTATAATGCCCGGCTTGGCTCGCACTTCCTCTACTGTGGCTCCTCCCTCAGAGCGGCTGGCAGCTACATACAGGGCATCCTCTCCATATCCCAGATTCCTCACCTTCAGCAAGGCACTACTGGGGTATTTAGCCAAAAGCTCTTCAATCCAATCTGAGCCACTAATGCCCAGGTCGTAGTTGCCGATTGCCACCTGAATAGGGATATCCCTCTCATGGAATACCCTAGCTGAGAGGTTGGGAAAACCTCCAGCTTTAATCCGGTAGAAGCGTGCCCTCTCATGGTAGCTGGTGAGTCCCCAGCCCGCTTTTCGGAGCAGGGCGGATGTCTCAGCTAAAAGGCGGCCCTTAGGCAACGCTATCTTTAGATTGTTTATCTACCTCACCCCCAGTATCCCCCTCTCCTTCTGTCTGATGTGTCATTGCGAGCCAAAGGCGAAGCAATCTTATTTTTTAGTTTGCTTCGCCGCTCCGCTCCTCGCAATGACTTCTATGCTCCAAGAAGGGGAGGGGGGAAGTATAGGTTTTGAAGGGGCTTCGCCCCTTCAAACTACCTGGAAAATGTTTCTTCATTTCTTCAGCGACTTAATAATGCTAAAACCTCATTGACAGTCTGTGCCTCAAACCTTTTGTGCTTGACCTGGTCAGTCAAAATAAATAGGGGTGCTTTAGTTTGCACATCAAGCGTCCGGTCGAAATCAGCCTTTTTCTGAACGCCCAGATAGAATTCAGCCATATACCCGGCTTCACGGAGGCGAGCGGCAGTGCCGAAGCCCTCTTTAACCGCTTCTGGTTGAGCCCTGATTAGGATTCTTTGCCCCGGAGGTTTAGCCAGAGCCTCTGGCTTTACCAGGTTCATCAGGCGGTCGAGGTAAAGGGCAAAACCGGAGGCAGGGATATCCTTACCACCCATTAACGGAATAAGGGCATCATATCTGCCACCACCACCTATCTTCTCCTCATCCTTGAAAACCTGAAAAATCACACCAGTATAGTATTCAAAGCCCCTCCCTGAAGCTATGTCAATCTGGTAATCACAGCCAAGAGCCTCCAGAAGCTCAGCGATGTTTGTGAAATCATCAATATAGGGCTTGAATTCGGGCAAATCCTGGGCAAATAGAGCCTTCAAGTTTTTTAGAAACCCGGATGATTTCCCCTTCAGTTCAAGCAAAGGAGGCAAAGCTCTCAATAGTTCAGGTCTCTCCAACTTTACCTTAGCCAGCGCTTCCATATCCCCATCTAAAATCCGGTCAAAGAGCCTGGTCTGCTCCTCTGGACTTATTTCCAGCCTTGCCAGTAATGCCCTTATTAATCCAGCATGTGATAGCCTCAGCTCAATGCCTTCAAGCCTTAGCCTTTTCAAAACCTCCAGAGCCAGCATTACCAATT
>DAOWJM010000043.1 GCA_030640325.1 Dehalococcoidia bacterium
TCCCCTATCATGCCCTGGATAACTATCTGGCTAGGCTAATCAATCGTGGCTATAAGGTTGCTATCTGTGAGCAGATAACCCAGCCCGCTCCCGGTAAAGGCTTAGTCCAACGTGAGGTCATTCGGGTGGTAACGCCGGGCACGGTGGTTGAGCCTAGCCTCCTTGATAGCAAGAGCAATAATTATCTTGTCAGCCTGGTTTGGTCTGATGATGCTGTAGGCATAGCCTATGTTGACATAACCACCAGCGAATTCGCTACCGCCCAGCTTCCCCTCCACCGCCTTATTCCTGAGCTGGAGCGACTTAAGCCCTCTGAGATTATCACGGCAGAAAGCTCGGAGCTGCCTGATTTGGGCTTAACGGCTTCGGTGACCCGCCTTGACGATTATTGGTTTGAACTGGAGGTAGCCCGTCAAACAATGCTCGACCACTTTGGCGTCGCTACCCTTGACGGCTATGGTTGTGCTCATCTACCCTTGGCGGCGAGAGCCGCCGGCGCTATTATTCACTATATTCAGGAAACGCAGAAAGGGGTTCTGGGACAATTAACCCGACTCACTACCTATTCCACTGATTCTTTTATGGCGCTGGATGTGCAGACTCAAAGGAACCTGGAGCTTTTCTATAGCAGCCGCTTTGGAACCGTTGGTGGCTCACTGCTGTCAATTATTGACCTGACCAGAACCGCTATGGGGGGCAGATTGTTACGGCGGTGGCTGGGTCAGCCCCTGCTTGATATAGCCGAGCTGAATAAGAGGCAGGATGCCATCGGTTGGTTTTATGCTCATACCCTGGCTCGCAATCAGACCATCTCCTTGCTGGGGGAGGTGGCTGACCTGGAGCGATTGATTAATCGGATAAAGGGCGATATTGCCGCTCCGCGTGAGCTAGTTGCCCTGCGCCGAAGCCTGGAGGCAATACCAAAGCTTCGGCAGGTGCTTGAGTCTGATAACTCAATAAATTGGCTGGAGGAGCTGAAGCCCTGTCCGGAGGAGGTTGATTTGATTTCCCGGGCTATAGTGGAGCAGCCGGGCAGTCTGGGTGAGGGTGGCGTGGTCAGGCAAGGTTTCTCCGAGGAGTTAGATAGCCTTCGTCAAACATCTAAAAATGCCAAGCAATACCTGGCTGACCTTGAGCGTAAGGAGCGAGAGAGAACCGGCATTAAATCGCTGAAGGTGGGCTTTAATAAGGTCTTTGGTTACTATATTGAGGTATCTAAGCCTAATCTGCCTCAGGTGCCCGAGGACTATATCAGAAAGCAGACACTGGTTGGTGGCGAGCGCTTCTTCACCCCGGAGCTAAAGGAGTATGAGTCATTGATTTTGAACGCCCAGGACAGGATTGCTGAGCTTGAGGCTCAACTATTTCGTCAGGTATGTCATCAGGTAGGGGCATCCGGCGAGCGCATCTCAGCTTCAGCCAACGCCCTGGCTGATATGGATGTTTTCTGTAGCCTGGCTGAGGTGGCGGTGCGCCATAGCTATGTCCGCCCTGAGTTGACCACCGATAACGAGCTCGTTATTTCACAAGGGCGCCACCCGGTAGTGGAGAGGAGTCTGGATGAGGGCAGCTTTGTCCCCAATGATACCTATCTATCCAACGATGACGCCCAGCTTATTGTCCTCACCGGTCCTAATATGTCGGGCAAATCAACCTATTTGAGACAGGTAGCCTTAATTGTGCTTCTGGCTCAGATTGGCAGCTTTGTCCCCGCCGAGTCAGCCACCATTGGACTGGTCGACCGCATCTTTACTCGAATTGGCGCCAGGGAAGACCTGCCGGCGGGTCAATCCACCTTTATGGTGGAGATGGTGGAGACAGCCAATATCCTGAACAATGCCACCCCCCGCTCCCTGATTATTCTTGACGAGATTGGGCGGGGCACCAGCACCTATGATGGACTTTCCATCGCCCGCGCCGTCGCCGAGTATATCCATAGCTACCCCCGACTGGGAGCCAAGACCCTTTTTGCCACCCATTACCACGAGCTGGTGGAGCTAGCCAGCTTCCTGCCCCGGGTGAAGAACTTCAATATAGCGGTAAGTGAGGAAGGTGGGGAGGTTGCCTTTCTCTACAAGATTGTGCCCGGTGGCGTTGACAAGAGCTACGGCATCCATGTCGCCAAGCTAGCCGGGCTACCCAAATCGGTGGTGCACCGTGCCCAGGAGGTTCTAGAAGAGCTAGAAGGGGATAGCCAAAAAACCCTAGCTAAACGCTCATTCAAAGGTCGCCGGCGCAAGGAGGCAGTGCCCCAGCAGTTGCCCCTCTTGGGGCAGAAGTCGCCGCTCATGGAGGAGCTGGAAAAGCTGGACATTGACTCCCTGACTCCGCTGGAAGCCATCACCAAACTCTACGAACTGCAAAAGAAGGCGAGGGAGGGGTAGGGGGATTATTAGAGGGCAGTGACAATGGCAATGAAGCCAATTCCTAATAAGTGTATATGGTGTCTTGGCGAGCAGTCAAGTGAAAGATTTAATTCCAAAAGTCATGTTTTACCTGGGTGTGTTGGTAATAAAAGACAACAGGTACTTCCTGCAGGCATAGTCTGTGACCAGTGTAATAATTTTTTCGGAAGGAGAGTAGAAGTCGCCTTGATTAATGACCCTATCTTTGAAGCACGGGTTGGAATATTACAATTGAGAGACAAAAAGGGTGAATTTGCGTATAACCATTCACCATTAGGTGTACATCGGGTTGCCAATATGGAAGCGGAAATATCTAGTAATAAAGTAACTCTAATTACTAAATATGAGATCAAGGGACAACCTAATAAGCCGCATGAGATTAGGAATATAAGTAAATCTAAGGATTATAGCAAAAGGGATTTGGCATTACTTTCAAGGGCAGTTCATAAGATAGCTTTTGAGTCACTGGCGCATTCTTTATTTGTAAAAAGTGGCTTGAAATTTGAACATATAGACTTGAAAAATATAGATATTTTTGACCGCAGTTTCGAGGCTATTCGTAGATGGGCGCGATATGGAGAGCCCCAAGGTTCAGTCAGGGCAGTATTGCGGCTTCAAAAATTTGATGAAATAAAAACACAAGAGGAATTATTTCAATGGGGAGGTGAACTACGGTATTTTCAACAATGGTTTTGTTATGGGCTGAATCTGTTTGGTGATTGGTATATTATGAGTCTAACGTCAGCAGCAGATGAAGCAGATGGTGATTTAAGAACTTGGGCAGCACGAGCAAAATGTGCTCAGCCAGTTTGGATGGTTGGAGATAAACTTCAGGCCATCGTCTAGTTAAATTTTCCCCACAGGGGTCAAAGGGGCGTAAGCCCCTTCTGCTCACATCACTTTTCATCGTTTTGTATGCCGTGCAGTAAATGTGTGCTGGTGAGAGCTGTAGAAGGCTGGAGGATTTGGCACAGCCAATTTTGTATAGTAATATTGGGTGAGGGGGTTGTAAAAGGGTTGGCTGTGAGTAATACCCTCTGAAGGCAGAGATAGTTGGAGAATTAAGTTGAA
>DAOWJM010000149.1 GCA_030640325.1 Dehalococcoidia bacterium
AGGTGGGGCATTCGGGATAGGTCAGCGGCTACCGCCTCGCCGCCAGCACCCTTCCCCATTGCCAGACACAGCTTAGACTTAGCCTCTATTTTCTGAAAGACGCTAGTCTCTATTACCCCTCGCAGACTAACCAGACCGGAAATTGTATTGGGCACTTCAATCCCTACCACCGATTTACCCGGCACCGGGGCTTCAATCCTGATGCTGGGTGCAGCCAGAGCCAGAGCCAGGTCATTAGCCAGAGAGGTAATTCTCTCCACCTTAACCCTGGTCTTAGATACCTCCTCCAACCTGACTTTAACATTCCCGTCTTTATCCCTTTCCTTTATCTCCTTCATCTTCTTATCCCAGCCCGGCTCCACACCAAACTGGGTGACCGTTGGTCCAGCATTTATCTGCACCACCTTAGCCGCAACACCATAGCTGGCTAAGGCGTCTTCAATCAGCTTGGCTCTCTGCATGTTATCAGCCTGACCGAACTCAACCTCAGGGACAGTATCCAGAATATCAATGGGTGGTAACCTCCAGCCATCAACGGTAATCAATGCTGGTGATTCGCCGTATTTCTTCCATACCTCCTGGGCTACTTGCCGCAATTCCTGTTGACCGGGGGTGGGGGTAAGCACTGGGGTTGCCGCTTCAGCTTCGGTCTCTCTGGTCAGCGGTTCCTGAGGCATAGTCGGAGGGGTTGATATCGGCTCTTCAGTGGTGGTAGGTTCGGCATAAGTTTCCGGTCTGGGGGCAGGGCGCTTTTTAAGCTGTTCGCCTACCCAGGAAATGAACCTAGCCATAAGACGCCAGCAAATGCCGGGAGCGACCAAGATAATACCGATGACCACCAGCCCCAGCAGCCGAAGGGCACCAACAAAATCAGGATTGCCAATAATACCCTGACCAAAGCTACCGCCTAACCTGAAAAAAGCCAGTATTCCCCAAGCCGCCAGAATAAAGGCAATACCGCCAAGCCACTGGTTCCAATGGTAGATAACGGATAGCACCTTCCGCCCCCACACCACTCCCACCAGGATGCCAAAGGCTATAATTATAAAGACCAGCCCCCAGCCAAATAGCTCTAAGGTGCCATCTCTAACACTGGCAGCCCATGAAGTCAGTGCCGACCACTGCCAGATTAGCAGGGATATAATGATGACGAGCAGTATAAGCCGCCTCACCGGTGGCAGCGCGATGAAATGGAAAAACTGGCTCCACACCGACCTTCCTTCAGGCTTGGGCTGACTTCTAGACTTACGCTTAGTATTGGCTTTCTTCTTAGCCATTCAAAGCTACACCTTCACCATAACAGGGAGAATCATGGGGCGGCGTCTAGTCTGCTCATAGTAAAACCTATTCAATACATCTCTAACCTTAGTATTGACAAAGCTCCATTCGGCAGGGCGGTCACCACCATGGTCTAGGATTCGGGCTACCAAGTCGCGACTCTCATCTATCATATCCTTTGACTCTCTAGTATCAACAAAGCCTCGTGATACAATATCAGGACGCCCCACCAGTTTGCCAGTTTGCCGATTAATAGCGATAATCACCACTACTATTCCATCTCTAGATAGCATCCTCCGATTACGGAGAACAACGCTACCGATGTCACCCACGCTCAGACCATCCACATACACATTGCCTGAGCTAACCTTGCCCGTTTTCTTGCCCGCCTGTGGGCTAAGCTCAAGGACATCGCCATCTTCCAGCACGAAGATATTCTCCTTGGGAATACCCACAGACTGGGCTAATTTAGCATGGAGACTCAGGTGGCGATATTCACCATGGATAGGTATAAAGAACCTTGGCTTGACTAAATTTAGCAACAGTTTTAGCTCTTCCTGACTGCCGTGCCCATGGACATGAACCGGTGCCACCTTATCATAGAGAACCTGAGCCCCCTGCTTGAAAAGGTTATCCACTGTCCTGTTGATTAGCGATTCATTACCCGGGACAGGGGTTGCTGAGAGAACCACTGTGTCCCCACGAAGGATATGAACCTGACGATGGTCTCGATTGGCTATGCGAACCAGGGCTGAGGTTGGTTCCCCCTGGCTTCCGGTAGTGATAAAGACAACCTTATTATGAGGCATACCTCTGAGTTCATCAATCCGAGCTAGTATGCCATCAGGAGCCTTTAGATAGCCCAGCTCCAGGGTCATGCGCACTATATCAGTCATACTACGCCCAACAATAAAGACACGGCGCTGGTGCTTGGCGGCAGCGTCAATAACCTGCTGAATGCGAGAGACCAGCGATGAGAAGGTAGTCACAATCACCCTGCCCGGTGCTTCAGCCATGACACGGTCCAGGGTTTCGCCAACCACCCTCTCTGAGGGAGTGTAACCAAGGAGTTCAGCATAAGTGGAGTCTGAGAGCAGAAGCAATACCCCTTGTGCTCCTAGCTGAGCCAGCCGGGAAAGGTCGGTTGGTTTACCATCAACCGGGGTATAATCAAGCTTAAAATCTCCGCTATGAACAATAGTGCCAACCGGGGTATGTATGATTAGACCTGCCGCGTCAGGTATGCTATGGCAAACAGGGAAGAACTCAACCCTAAATCTCCCCAGTGTGACCTGACCGCCAAAGGGTATAACCTTAAGCTTAGCCCCTGCCAGTGCCTTTCTTTCTTTAAGCTTCACCGAGATAAGCCCATGGGTAAGCCTAGTGGAATAAACAGGCACATCAAGCTGGGGCAGCAGGTAAGGCAAGGCACCAATATGGTCTTCATGACCATGGGTGATAACTATGCCCCTTATTTTCTCCCGCCTCTCCAGCAGGTAGCTGATGTCCGGGATTACCAGGTCAATACCCAGCATTTCCTCCCCGGGGAACATGAGACCGGCATCAATGATGATGATGTCGTTTTCACATTCCATCGCCATCATATTCTTGCCGATTTCAGATAGTCCACCGAGAGGGATTATTTTTAATCTTGGCTTGGTCATAATTTTTCCACCTAAAACATAGTTAATTGCTGTGGTTGTTGTTCTTCCTCCTTGATAATTTCCGCCCGGGCTAGGAGCGATGGGATTTTAAGCATATCCTCTTCTATGGTACGGCGTAAGCTCTGCTGGTGAAGAGCCGCTGCTGGGTGATACATAGCATAGTAGATAACATTATCCCGCTTTTGAGCTGTGCCATGAATCTTACTTATGCTCTTGCCGGGGAAGAACATCGCCATAGAGTAACGCCCCAGGGCTACAATCATCTTAGGGCGAATTATCTCAATCTGGCGTTCTAGCCACTGGCGGCAGTTTTGGATTTCCATAGGTAGGGGGTCGCGGTTTCCCTGCGGACGGCACTTAATCACATTGGCAATATAAACCTGCTCACGCCTCAAGCCGATGGAAGCCAGTAATTCATCCAGGTATTTCCCCGCTGGTCCTACAAATGGGCGCCCCTGCTGGTCTTCATGCCAACCTGGTGCCTCACCAATAAACATTATATCGGCATCCTCCGCCCCTTCACCAGGCACTACCTTATTTCGATATTTGGCTATTTCACACTGCTGACAAAGCGCAATCTCTGTATAAAGCTCACTCAGAGCTGACATACCGACCAGCCTTTTGATTATGATAACACGGACAATATGTCAAGTCAATTTAAGAGAGTGTTATCTACCTCACCCCCTTAGACATTTACTTAGCAACCCTCCCCTCTTAGACACCCCAATAAAGCGAGGGATTGGGGGCAAAGCCCCCATAGGGTGGGCGGGTGGGAAGAAGGAGACAGCTAAACGGCTCCTTGTCATGTTGTTGACAGTATAGGGGGGCAGTTGTAGACTGGAGCAAGAGGGAAAGAAATGGATTTTTTAAGCCAAGCTGACCCAGAAATCGGTCATGCCATTTATATGGAGGGGAAGCGGCAAAGGGAAACAATAAATCTTATCGCCTCCGAGAACTATGCCAGCAGGGCTGTGCTTGAGGCAGAAGGCTCGTTCCTAACCGACAAATATGCTGAGGGTTATCCCCAGCAACGCTACTACGGTGGCTGTGAAAATGTGGATATAGTGGAAAATCTGGCTATCCGGCGGGCAAAGGAGCTGTTCCATGCTGAGCATGCTAATGTCCAGCCACACAGCGGGGCTCAAGCTAATATGGCAGCCTACTATGCCTTGCTGGAGTACGGTGATACTGTCATGGGCATGAGCCTGGCTCACGGCGGTCACCTCACTCACGGTGATAAGGTAAGCTTTTCAGGTAAGTCCTATAATTTCATCCTCTACGGGGTTAACCGAGAAACAGAAAGGATTGACTATCAGGAGGTAGAGAGGCTCGCCTTAAAGCACAAGCCCAGGTTGATTGTGGCTGGAGCCAGTGCTTACCCCAGGATTATCGATTTTGAGCGCTTTCGGCATATCGCTGACCTAGTGGGAGCCAAGCTTATGGTTGATATGGCTCACATAGCCGGTATGGTGGCTGTGGGTCTGCATCCTACCCCTGTGCCCTACGCTGATGTAGTAACTTCAACTACGCATAAGACACTACGCGGTCCGCGAAGCGGGTTCATCTTGTCTCGGGGTGAGCTAGCTTCTTCATTAGATGATGCTGTTTTCCCCAGGATGCAGGGGGGACCACTGATGCACATTATCGCCGCCAAAGCGGTAGCTTTTTATGAGGCTATGCAACCCGGCTTCACTGACTATCAACGGGCTACACTGGATAACGCCCAGGTTCTAGCCGGTGAGCTCCAGCGATTAGGTTTGCGCCTTGTATCAGGTGGAACTGACAACCATCTCATTTTAGTAGACCTCACTGAGATTGGCGTCACCGGTAAAGAAGCCGAGGAGTCCTTAGAGATAGCAGGCATTGTGGTTAGTCGGAGCAGCATTCCCTTTGACCAAAAGTCGCCCAGGGTAACCAGAGGCATTAGATTAGGCACACCAGCAGTGACCACACGAGGCTTCGGCAGTGAAGAAATGAAGCGCATTGCCTCACTGATGGTAAAAGTAATTACCAATATTGGCGACCCAGATATTCAGAAACAGGTGAGCCAGGAGGTCAGCGAGATATGTCGCCGCTTCCCGGTACCCGGGATTGATGACTAAGATTGTTTAATAACCCTATCCCCTTTATCCCCCCTCCCTTTTAAAGAGGGAAGTGCAGAATTTATGTAAAGCCTTCTTCTATTCTTCCCGAATAAATCTGGGCGATGCTTGACTAAGTCCCATTATGGTCGTATACTTTTTTGAACTTTAAAAACTCTTCTTGTGAACTCGGTTCACGTTTACTTTACATATTCTAGCTATACAAACAGTCTATAGGTGGAAAAGATGCCCCTATCATCCACACCTTATTTCAAACTTACTGAATCAATCTATCGATTCATTCTTCCCCACCTTATTTCAAACTTACTGAATCAATCTATCGATTCATTCTTCCCCACCTAATCTCTGAACTTGATCGCCAAGTTCTCATACATAAGCTCGTGGCTAGGCTTAACCTCTACTATACTCTACAAACATCTCCCCAAGATCTGTCCTATATACCCTACCTGTGGACTATGCTGTATGACGCTATCAACTTAGCGGTGCAACAACATACTATCTGTCAATACCAAATTGACCCTCACTATATTCATTTGTCCAACCAGTCTTCACACGACCTAGACGAACTTTTCAATAGGAAGAACCCCATTTACCGCATGTGGAAAGACAGAGCTTCCGACGAAGCTTCAAACCATGCCGAAACGGTGATCCGTTCCATCTTCAAGCACTTCAATTACAAGCAGCCACCTCATAAGTTCTCTATTACTGACGAATCCACAGGCGACGAGTGCCTTCCTGACGCATTTACCTTCTCGCCTGCTCTAACGGGGGCTGAGATCAAGAACATTACCTCTGATGTTATATCCGATCCGACCCCTCTGGTGGGTAAGCCAAGGCAAGATCTGTATACGAAGATAGATAGGCATTTCAGGGTATGTTCGGCAAATGGTATACATCCTCTTCTCATTGCTCCTCGCATAGATCCTTCCTTTAACTCGTATGAGCAGAAGTATAAGGGTTTACATTGCGAAATGTTTTATCAGCTTCTCCCCCCTCACCATGCTCCACTTTCTGATGCCATCCAACGTCTGCTCCTATTCCCGTATGTTCTTGCTGTCCCTGTCGATCCACCCTTCCCGCCACAGCTACGCCAGCTCACAGATTGGGTGCAAGGTCTGCCTAACCTCCTCGACAAGTATAAATAAACATTGGTTAATAATCCAGCCGACAATCTTCAAGAACCTTCCGTAGGTGCCTTTAAGTTGGAATCGGTCTTTTCCTCCGAAGCCAAGGTGGTATATAATAACCGGTATCCAGTGTGGTAATTTTATACTGACCCGGCTCGAAGAGTAGCCAGTCGTCTATTTCTTTGATTAGTGTTTGTTTAGCCTTCTCAAAACTCCCTCAGCTTCTACCTGAAGCAAAAGAGTCAAAGAGAGGCGAAAGCCTCTCTTACGTAACTAGTTCCCCCCTCTCCTTTGAAGGAGAGGGGGGATTAAGGGGGGTGAGGTAGTTAAACAATAGTGCTATAATAAATCTATCTGATGTGAGTTAAAGTCGTATTTAAGAGGAGGCAATGATTGATGGACGAGTTAAAGGTATTCACCGGTAATGCCCACCCTACTCTAGCCCAGGCGGTGGCTGAATATCTGGGCATACCTCTGGGCGAGTGTGAGGTCTTTGAGTTCAGTAATGAGAATATCTTTGTTCGTATTCTGGAGAACGTCCGCCAAAGAGACACCTTCGTTATTCAGCCCCTCTGCTCCCCGGTCAATAACAATCTGGTTGAGTTACTTATCATGCTTGATGCCTTA
>DAOWJM010000083.1 GCA_030640325.1 Dehalococcoidia bacterium
CCCTCCTTTTGATATAATGTAATGCAACTATCACCATGGCGACGCTCTTTTAGCATATGCAATGTGGCATAGGTTGAGTTCAGGGGGAGGTGGGGGGAGTGCGTCACCACTACCACCGACTCTTTCCCCACCAGTTTAGAGGTTGCCAGTTGCTGCACCACCTTGCCTATAGACGAATCAGAATAGGGCGGGTCCATCAGTATGATACTATACTCCTCCCCAAGAAAGGAAATCGCTTTAGCCACGCTACAGCAATAAATATGAGCCTGGGCGGCAAGCTTTGTCTTTTCCAAATTTTGCCTGATTATACTACAACATCGTGGTTCCTGTTCAACAAAGTCAACCCAACTGGCACCGCGAGATAAGGCCTCAATACCTAAGGCACCACTGCCGGAAAAGAGGTCAAGCACTCGTAACCAATGGCTGGTGGTAGCTTCTAGGATGGAGAAAATTGCCCCCCGCACCAAATCAGTCGCCGGGCGGGTGGGAGTCCCCTTCGGCACTTTAAGTCGGTGTCCTTTTGCCTTGCCAGCAATGACTCGCATCAGTTCAAACTGCCTTGCTCCTGGATAATAGCTAGTTCTAGCCTATATTGTCAATCCTCTTATTAACTGTTGCACCTTGGCTGAGGCGTCTTTGGTTATCGGACTACCATGCCCGAAGCATAGAATGTCAAAGTCTAGCTGGGCAATCCGTTTTACCGAATCTACGGCTTGTGTTAAGTCGGTGCTAACCATTTTTGGTGGCAGCTGGATGACTCTAAAACGATTATTCAGGGCATCGCCCACCATAAGCAGCCTCTTTTTGGGGGAGAAGAGACTGATGCTGCCCGGGGTATGTCCCGGTGTGTGGATAACCTGGAGACCGCCTAGCGGGCTAAATACCTCGCCACCTTCTACCTGGATATCAACCTCGCTCGGTTTGACATAGACCAGTGGTCTAAACAGGGAAAATGGAGGGACGTGCAGTAGCCTTCTTATCACCCTGGGATAGGGCAAGCGACTCTCGTCAGCGCTTATATCAGCTTTATGAAGGACAACCTTTGCCGGGGCAAACCTCTTAAGCTCAGCCAATCCACCGGCATGGTCAAGGTGATTATGGGTGAGGATAATAAGGGTGATTTCTTCAGGAGAGCGCCCCAGGCGTTGAATAAAGCTCATTATTTGGGGAGCGCTACCGCGAAATCCAGTGTCAATGAGGGTCAGCTCTTCCTCGGCAATCAGTATTATATTGGTGACTCTTAGGGTTATTTGATAGACATTGGGGATAATTTCCACTGTGCTGCCGATATGATACTTTGTCATTGAGATAAGGTCAACATTGGGCAGATGCCCTCTTGCCTTAAAAAAGTCAACTGTGATATACTGGTAGCCGCTATTGTGAGATAGGGAGGAAGATACTTGCTGGCGAACTATGGCTACATCGGCTTACTTCTTGTAGTTGCCATTTTTTTTGCCGTTACCACTCTTCTTCTCCCCTTTTTTCTCAGTCTCCCGGCTCGCCTGGTTATATATTTTCGCCGATTTCGCCACTATCTTCTTTCCAATCATCCTGTCCTTTATAATCTCCTCCCCTCGTTTCCCCTTCTGCCCCGATTCATGCAAATTGTTCCCTATAACCCTAATCCGGTCAAAAGCTCTACCTTTGAGTGCGGTATGGAGACCATAGGTGAGGCATGGGTTCAGTTTAATTTCCGCTATTATTTTTATGCCCTGGTGTTTATTGCCCTTGATGTCATGGTTGTTTTCCTATACCCCTGGGCGGTTGAACTAAGACAACTGGGGCTTTTCGGCTTTATAGCGGTGTTGATTTTTATTTCCATCATTGTTGTCGGCTATATCTACGCCTGGAGGAAGAAGGTTTTGGAATGGAAATAAAAAAAATAAAAAATAGGGGAAACAATTCCTATCTGATTAGCTTTGTGAATTGTTTTTGTAGTTATGTCAACTATTTATTCTAGTGCAGAGCTTGATGAGGTTGAGGGCAAGGCAATAGAGGCGCTTAAGGCGCGTAGCCAGCAGCCTATTCCAGACCCCGATGAGTGGCTGGATGAGGAGCTCAAGCGCAACATCCTGTTAACCTCGGTGGATGCGATGCTTGACTGGGCACGGCGCTCTTCACTGTGGCCGGTGGTTTGTTTTCCTGCCTGTTGCGCCTTTGAATTTATCACTACTGCTGCCTCTCGCTTTGATATCTCCCGCTTTGGCATGGAAATCATCCGTGCCTCACCACGCCAGGCTGACCTGATGATTACCGCTGGCACACTGACGTGGAAGATGGCACCACAGGTAAGGCGAATCTATGACCAGATGGCGGAGCCGAAATGGGTGATAGCTATGGGGGCGTGCGCTATCAGCGGTGGTATTTTCCGCTCGTCTTATAGCGTGGTTCCAGGGTATAACCGCATAATTCCGGTTGATGTCTATGTGCCCGGATGCCCCCCCCGCCCCGAAGCCTTGCTTTATGGGATAGGGATGCTAAATCACAAGATATCTAAAATGAGTATTGCTACAGAAGGTAAATAGAGGATGACGGTAGCCCTTTCTGGTAATGAAATAGCCACCAGACTGGAAGAGCAATTCCCGGGGAGCATTGTCGAATCGGGACCA
>DAOWJM010000013.1 GCA_030640325.1 Dehalococcoidia bacterium
ATGCCCCCACAGCCTGAAATCATCCAAGCAGTAAAGAATTGGAACCAAACTCAACCCAGCATTGAAATGAAGATAGCTGCTCCAAAGGAATTCTTCCAAGCACTGGAGAGCTCCAGAAAGAGGTTTGAAGTAATAGAAGGCGAGTTATATGATGACGAACTTGTTGATGTATTCCCCCAGGTATGCTCCAGTCGGACATGGATAGTGCAAGGCTCCAGGGAATGCGAAGGTCTACTTATAACCGCTGAGGAATTTGCCACCATTGCCTGGCTTCTTGGCGCTGGATATCCTGTCAATGAATTCCGGGAGGCTTGGGAGAAGGTCTTGTTCGTTGCCTTTCATGATGTAATCACCGGCTGCGGTGTGGATGAGATTTATGAAGAGGTGAGGGGGATTTTTGCTTCTCTTAAAAGTGGGCTTACCCAAATCTTGACCGAATCTTTAACCTATATAACCGAAAAGATAAACACCGATGGTAAAGGGATGGTGGTCTTCAACTCCCTCCCCTGGCAGACAAAGAATTGGGTTGAATCAGCAAAGGGTGGTTTTATTGCTGATGTTCCACCACTGGGTTATAAGGTGTATAAGTCTGTCCCCCAAGAAAAGGAGCCAGTGGATAGGATAAAAATTGAGGGGAATGAGATAGAAACGCCATTTTTTAGGCTAAAAGTAGATGACAAAACCGGGATAGTTAAGGTCTCCGATAAAGCTGGAAATCTGTTACTAAGTGGAAATGAGATTATTATTGAGGATGAGGTTGGTGACCTTTATTATCATCGCAGTAGATTCTCCCCTGAGTTGATAAAGAGCGAATCAGGGGAAGGCCTCACCTATGGAAGCTTCAAGCCTAAAGGCTTTCGGATAGAGGAGGAAGGCTCAAGGGTAAGGGTAGTTTTTGAAAGCGAGTATTACTGCCTCACCTGGCCCTATAGGCTAAAGAAAAGGTTTCCTCCCATGCTTTACAAGTACAAAACGCTGGATATTTGCAAAGAGGTTGTGATTTATAGCGACATCCCGCGCATTGAATTTATTACCAAAATTGATAATAAATACCCCAATATAAGGCTAAGGGTTAAGTTTGATACCGGAATAGAGAGAAAGCTCTATTTTCGGGAGACGCAATTTGGGGTTATTCCTGAGTCAACAGAGTACTTTACCAGGGCGGGGGGAGCCCAACCCTCGGGGATACCTAATTTTATGAGCTGGTTTGATGTAAGCGATGGGACGAGGGGGATAACCTTTATGAACAAGGGATTACCAGCAGGGCGCATAGCAGAAGGTTCCGTCTATATCACTCTCTTCCGGAGCGTATACGGACTCTCCGCCGATGGCATAGCCGGACCTTTAGTCCCCACTCAGGATGCTTTAGAGCTGAAGTCTTACACCTTTGAATACGCCGTGCAACCCCATGATGGAGATTGGCGACAGGCTGAGATGTATAAACAGGCACAAGAATTTCAACGTTTGCCCATCGCCACCCAAGCTGATGGCAACGGAGATTTACCCTCCGAATCCTCCTTTCTAAAGCTTTCGCCAAATAACCTCATCCTCTCCGCCCTAAAGAAAGCCGAAGACACCGATGAGGTAATCCTGCGGTTCTTTGAGACCAAGGGAGAGGTCACACAGGCTGAGGTGGAGCTATTTAGAGCAATTAAAAGATTGACACTGGTAGATTTACTTGAGAGAGAAGAGCGCGAACTGCCATTTGAAAGAAATAGATTTGGATTTGAGGTGAAACCCTTTGAGATCGTAACCCTAAAGCTTGAGTTTTAGCAGGGGTTGTTCAATGGGGGCGTCTAAGAGGGGCGTCAGCCCCTCTTTAAGTAAAGTCCCCCTCTCCAAGAGTGGAGAGGGGGACTAAGGGGGTGAGGTTGATAAAAAATCTTACAACAAAGGTTGAAGGGAAACAAAGTTTGATGCTACCGGAAATGGCACAAGCACTGCTAGAGCCCGAAGCCTATCCAGAGGCTCCGGGGAAAATAGAGCTGGTGCAGACCCAGATGTCATTCCTCTTCCTGACCGATGATTATGTGTATAAGGTAAAGAAACCGGTAAATCTGGGCTACCTGGACTACACCACCAAGGAAAAGCGCCAGTTCTATTGCCAGCGGGAGGTTGAACTTAACCGTCGTCTCTGCCCTGAGGTCTATCTGGGGGTGGTGCCCATAACCCGAGATAGGAGTGCTATTTTGGTGGAAGGTCGGGGGGAGGTTATAGAGCATGCAGTAAAGATGCGCCGCCTCCCCCAGGAAGCAATGATGGATGTGCTGCTGGCCGATAATCGGGTATCACCTGAAATGATAACCAGTGTGGCACAAAAGCTGGTAGAATTTCACCGAAAGGCAGAAACCAACGCCGATATCAGTGCCTTTGGCGAGGTTGACATTATCACCCAAAATACCGAGGAAAACTTCAGCCAAACCAAAAAATACATCTCTAATACCCTCTCACCAGAGAAGTATCAGCGTATCAAGGATTACACTGATAGCTTTATTGAGGAAAATGCCTCTCTATTCGGCAAGCGGCTCGCAGATGGCAGGATAAGGGACTGCCACGGAGACCTTCACGCCGCCCATATTTGCTTTACTAATGGCATCTGCATTTACGATTGCATAGAATTTAATGATAGGTTTAGATATTGCGACGTAGCCTCTGAGGTTGCCTTTTTGGCTATGGATTTAGACCACTACGGACGAGCTGACCTTTCCCATATTTTTGTCGATGCCTATGTAGCTCAGAGCCAGGATAATGAGCTACTGGAGCTACTTAATTTCTACAAGTGCTACCGGGCTTATGTGCGGGGAAAGGTGGAAAGTTTCAAGCTTGATGACCCTTATATCTCAAAAGAGGAAAAGACAAGGGTTCTAGCTAAAGCCAAGAACTATTTTGAGCTTGCCGAATCATATATTTGACAAGGGGGCGGTAAATTGAGAGAACCGTTTGCCAAATTCATAGAGACCGAGTTGGGCTCTGGTTTTTTGCTTATCGCCTGTGGTCTTCCCGGTAGCTGGAAAACCGAGACCACTGAGGAGGTATCCAGGATTAAGGGTTATCCCCTCCTTCGCTCCGACCTGATTAGACTGGATGTGCTTAAAAACGAGGATATTTTCGACGAAAAGGTAGCCTCAAATATGACTAAGCGAACCATGGTCTATGATGAGATGTTCAGACAGGCAGATGAGAGCCTAAACAAGAGCGAAGGGGTGATACTTGATGCCACCTTTGTCACCCAATCGTTAAGGAGGCGTGCTGCTGAAATAGCAGCTAAACATAACCGGAGGTTCGTCATTCTGCAAACAGATTGCCCGCAGGAGGTATCAATCAGACGGATACTAAAGCGGACTAAAGAGGATTACGAATCAAACGCATTGACCGAACAAGCCTACCTCAACAATAAAAAGAGGTTTGAAAAGGTGGATTTAGATGACTTGAAGGTCTCATACCCAAATCTCGGTATCACCCACTTGATTGTCGATACCCAGTATGACCCGCCTGAAGACTGGTATATCATTGGTGTAGAAAAGAGATAGATAATTAATAGTGTAATCCCTCCTTGTGACAGAAATCAAAGAGTGGCTTGTTACAGAAGTAGAGATGAAAATAGATTTGCACATCCACACCAAGACCGGCTCAGATGGTAATCTATCTGTTGAAGAGGTCTTCAGGGAAGCAAAAGAAAGAAAAATCGATTTAATGTCGATAACTGACCACGATTCAATAAACGCCCAGGACAGAGCCATCGCTCTGGCTAGGGAATATGGCATAGCCTATATTACCGGAGTGGAGTTGAATGTGACGTTTCCCTACCACGATGAGTCCATTTCACTGGATTTTCTGGGATACCAGTATGATATCAATAATGAGGCGCTAAAAAGTAAGCTTCAACTCATAAGAGAACATAGAGAGAGAAGGGCGCATCAAATTCTGGAGAAGCTGAATGTGGAGTTCGATAAAGAGAGTATCGAGAGATTCACTGAGGAAGACCTCAACAATATACAGGACAGTGTTGATGGCGCCTTTGGTCGACCCCATATAGCCAACTACCTGATAGAAAAGGGAATTGTCAGCAGTAAGCAGGAAGCCTTCGATAAATATCTGGTCAAGTGCGATGTGCCTAAATACCCGCTTTCACTTGCTGAAGCCTCAGAACTGGTCAGGAATGCGGGCGGTATACTGGTGCATGCCCACCCCAATGACCCCAATGGGACCTCTTTAGTAAGTATAACCGGTGATTTGAACCAACAGACTGAGATTATCGAGAGATATATGCTAGACTATATTGATGGTGTCGAGTGCTGGCATTCAAGACATGATGCCGAGACCACAGCACACTACATTGAGTTTGCCAAGAAACACAGTCTGGTCATGACCGGGGGTAGCGATTGTCATCAAAAGCCAATCCTTCTCGGCACAGTGGATATACCCGATTGGGTGGCTGAGTACTTCCAGCGATATAAGGCTGCGCTGGGAAAATTAACCTAAAGGAGTAAGCAATGCCCTCACCTAAACAGTATGATATTAGAGACCCTTCTCTAGCTGAAGCTGGGAGGCTGAGAATAGAGTGGGCTTCCCGGGAAATGCCAGTAGTCAAGCTAATCAGAGAGAGGTTTGCTGCCGAGAAGCCCTTAAAGGGCATCCGGATTTCAGCCTGCCTCCATATTACTACTGAGACGGCAAATCTAGCGTTAACCCTGAAGGAGGGCGGAGCCAACATTATTTTATGCGCCTCTAACCCCTTGAGCACCCAGGATGATGCAGCCGCTGCCTTAGTAGAATATGGCATTCCGGTTAATGCCATTAAGGGGGAAGATGAGGAAACATATTATAAGCACATCGATACTGCTCTGGACAATAAACCCCAGCTTACTGTAGATGATGGCGCCGACTTGGTTACCACCCTCCACACCCAGCGAAGCGACCTAATCAGCGATGTCATTGGTGGCACTGAGGAGACCACCACCGGCGTTATAAGACTTCGCAGCCTGGAGAGAGCAGGAGGGCTAAGGTATCCCATAATTGCGGTAAATGATGCCCAGACCAAGTACCTCTTTGATAATCGCTACGGCACCGGGCAAAGCACCATCGACGGTATTACCAGGGCGACCAATATCCTATGGGCAGGCAAGAAGGTGGTGATTTGTGGCTATGGTTGGTGCGGGCATGGCATAGCCTTAAGAGCTAAGGGGCTTGGCTCCCAGGTGATTGTAACCGAGGTAGAGCCAGTCCGAGCCCTGGAGGCAGTTATGGATAGCTATCAGGTCATGCCACTAATAGAAGCCGCCAGGCTGGGGGACATTTTCATTACCACCACCGGGGATAAAAATGTTATTGATAGTGCTCATCTAAAGGTGATGAAAAACGGAGCCATCCTAGCCAATAGCGGGCATTTCAATGTAGAGATAAATATCCCAGCCTTGGAAAGCCTAGCCCATAGTAAGCGACGCATAAGACCCTTCGTTGATGAGTACATCTTGAATGATGGCCGCCACCTTTATCTATTGGGGGAGGGGAGATTAGTTAATCTGGCTGCCGCTGAAGGGCATCCAGCCAGCGTTATGGATATGAGCTTTGCCAACCAGGCTCTATGTCTGGAGTATATGGTCAAAAATAGGGGAAGCCTTGAGACTAAGGTTTACCCAGTGCCTGAAGAAATAGATAAACAGGTAGCTCGGTTGAAACTAAACTCCATGGGCATCGATATTGATAGTTTGACCCCGGAGCAAAAAAAATACCTGACAAGTTGGAAAGAAGGGACATAGAAAAGGAGAAAAAATGCCAAGTAGCTTTAGTAGTTCACCAACCTATATGCTCACCTCAGAGTCGGTTACTGAAGGGCACCCTGATAAGCTATGCGACCAGATATCAGATGCTATCCTTGACACCATTCTGGCGCAAGACCCTCATGCCAGGGTAGCCTGTGAGACAGCGGTAACCAATGGCTTGATAATTGTTCTTGGAGAGATTACCACTGATTGCTATGTTGAGATTCCTCAGACAGTGCGGGAGGTAGTCCGTGACGTAGGCTATACTCATCCTGAATATGGCTTTGAGTACCAAGCCTGTGGAGTAATGGTCTCCATCAAGGAGCAGTCCAGCGACATTGCCCTGGGGGTGGACAAATCGCTGGAGGCAAAGAAAGCTCGAGCCGGCTATGATGAACTTGATGAGATTGGTGCCGGCGACCAGGGAATGATGGTCGGCTTTGCCTGCAATGAGACGCCTGAGCTTATGCCGCTGCCTATTTCCCTGGCACATAAGCTATGCCGCCGCCTGGCTCAGGTAAGGAAGGATAATACCCTCCCCTACCTCCGCCCCGATGGAAAATCACAGGTAACCATTGAATATAGCCATGGCATCCCCAAACGAGTAGATAGTGTAGTGCTGGGAGCTCAGCACGACCCCGATGTCAACCACGCTCAGATTGAGCAGGACATCATCAAGCAAGTAATCGGAGTGGTCATCCCTGCCTCACTAATAGATGATAAAACCAGGTATTATGTCAATGCTACCGGTCGATTTGTAATCGGAGGTCCGGTATCCGATACCGGTTTCACCGGTCGCAAGATTCTGGTTGATAGTTATGGTGGCATTGCTCGGCACGGCGGTGGTTGCTTCTCAGGCAAAGACCCAACCAAGGTCGACCGCTCAGCAGCCTATGCTGCTCGCTACATAGCCAAAAATATTGTCGCTGCCGGTCTGGCTGAGCGCATAGAAATCCAGATTTCGTATTCTATAGGTGTCGCCCACCCGCTCTCCGTCTCTATCGAGACCTTCGGCACCGCCAAGGTTGACCAGGAGGTCATACTTGACCTGATTAACAAACACTTCGACCTCAGACCGGAAGCCATTATCCGAACCCTTGACCTGCGCCGTCCCATATATAGACAGACTGCTTGCTATGGGCACTTCGGCAGGGATGACCTAGACCTCCCCTGGGAAAAGACCGATAAAGCCAAAGTTCTAAAGAAAGAGGCGCTGGGGAAGTAACGAAGGGGGAATTGATTAGGGCAAAATTACGAGTAAACTAAAATTTGGGAAACAATTCAAGGCTAGTTAGCTTTGGGAATTGTTTTTAGAGTTATGTTAAGTGGTTTAGGTGAAGAGGTATAAATAGGGGGTGGCAAGATAATGGAA
>DAOWJM010000076.1 GCA_030640325.1 Dehalococcoidia bacterium
AGCCAATAAAGCCTTACATTTCTCAATCAGTGGTGGTAGAGCTTCTCTATAATCGCCTACTATCCCAAAATCGGCTTCCTTGAATATGTGAGCCTCGGGCTCCTTGTTTATGGCTACAATGCACTTTGAGCCTGAGCATCCAGCGAGGTGCTGCATGGCACCAGAAATGCCGGCAGCAATATAGAGGGCTGGGCTCACCATGTGACCGGTTTGCCCAATCTCTAGACTAACCGGCATCCAGCCCTCATCACAAGGGACTCTGCTTACCCCTATAGTGCCTCCGAGAACTTGTGCCAGCTCTCGCAGTAGCTGGAAGCCTTCGCTGCCACCAATCCCGCCACCCCCAGCCACAATAACCTTGGCTTCCTCAAGCTTTATCCCTTTAATCTCCTCCTTAACTGTCTTCAGGAGCTTACCCTTAATCATTGAGTCATCGACATCAATGCAGAGCGGCACAATCTTGCCCTTCCTGGAAGTATCTGGCTCAGCTGGTGTTCCCACTCGTGGTCTCATTGTAACTACCTGAGGCTGATAATCCGCGGAGACCCACACCGCTATAGCATTTCCCCCGTAAACCGGCTTGGTCTGAAGCAGCGATTTGGTCTCCGGGTCTATTGCCAGCTCAACGCAGTCCATACAGACAGTTGTTTCCAGCCTAGCAGCTAATCTGGGGGCGATGTCACGCCCCATATCAGTCTGACCCAAGAGGATAATTGACGGTGCTATTTGCTGGCAGGCATTAATGATTATAGCTGCATAGCGCTCAGGGTGTGATTCAGCAAAGGGAGCATCATCAACGGTATAGACCTTGTCAGCACCGAGAAAGATAGCCTCTTCGGCTATCTCATGGATATCCCGCTCAATAAGCAGGATGCTCAATGGCTGGTCGAGGTCATCACCCAGTCTCCTGCCGGTATTGATTAATTCCTTGGTAATGGTGGTAATCTTCCCCTCCACCACCTCACCACAGATTAATACCCCTTGATAGTCTGCCATTACTCTATATCACCTTTGCTTCTCTCAATCTGGTGGCGAGTTTAACCGACGCTTCAGCCGTGGTTTCCCCTTGGATAATCTCACATTTTCTCTCCCGCAGTGGAGTGAAAAGCTTGACCAGCTTTCTTCGTGCTGCGCCGGCTCCAACCTGAGACGGGTCGACACCGATATCGCCAGCATTCCAGGCGGGGACTTGCTTTCGTGCCGCCGCAATAATCCCCCACCCCGATGGCAGTCGAGGTTGACCAACCTCATTGCTTACTGTTACCACTGCCGGCGTGGGGACAGCAAATACTTGATAGCCGTCAAGGGTTACCCGCTTCACCCTCAATTCCCCATCGGCAACATCCACTGCTTCAGCCAATGTTACCAAGGGCAACCCTAGGTTCTCAGCAATTATTGAGCCAACCAGACCCTCATCCCAGTCAGCCGCCTGCCTGCCACATAATACCAGCTCATAGTCACCGATTTTTTGTATCGCCTTGGTCAGGATGTAAGCCGTAATGAAGCTGTCCGAGCCCTCAAATACCTCATCAGCGAGGACAATACCTTCGTCAGCCCCCATGGCTAGAGCATGCTTGACCATGCTGGCAGCATCACTGCCAACAGTTACCGCCGTTATCTTACCTCCGTGTTTGTCCTTCAGCCTCAATGCCAATTCAACCGCCTGCTCATCATAGGGGTTTGTCACTGGCGGTATTCCTTCTGGCGGTATAACTCGCTTGGACTCGGAATCCAGCCTAAATTTTGCCGGGGGTATCTCTGGGTCCAGTATCTGCTTAATGCAAACTATAGTATTCATCTCTATCCCGTTTTATCCATATTGGTAACATATGCCAAATCCAGCCCGGGGCAGATTCCATTCCACTGCTCCCTTATCACATACAATCTGGCAACTGCCACATTCCAGGCAGCCCTCATAGGAAAAGGTAATGTGTTCCTCCATCAGCTTGAAGCAACCGGCTGGGCAGGCATACAAACAATAATGCCCCTCACATGTCTTACAGATATCTTCGCCTATGCCGATATGGACTTCTTTATCTATATCGTATTTATTAACCGCCAGTTTATCCTCGATGCTGGTAGGATTCATAGTGCTCCCTTTACATGCATCAGGTCACGAGCTATCTGCCACCATGAAACCCTACCATCCATCGCCTGTCTGAGGAGTTCCCAGGCTTTCTTTCTCGGTCTGCCATCATTGGTGAACAGCTTCTCAGCCAGGTCACAAGCTAGCTCAGGATACTGGCTATAGATACGGGGGTTTTCTAAAAAAGGGGGAGCTTTGCTAAAGGTTTCCAGGTCTTTGAGAACGAAGCCCTGTTTTAGCAGCTCTGGGTAATGGGAAAGGGACTTCTGGGAAAAGTCCCCCATCTCTTTAGCCCTTATAACCGTCTCAGCGGCAGCTACACCTGAGGCAACGGCAAAATTGGCTCCCTCCAGGGTCAGGCCAGTGCCCAG
>DAOWJM010000130.1 GCA_030640325.1 Dehalococcoidia bacterium
AGTTGCTTCATCTTGAAGAACAGGGGCACGATGAGAATCGGGGCTAGGGTGGTCAGAATCAAACTGAGCAGGACCACGACCCCCCAGGTGAGCAGCCACCAGATTTGAGGGAAGCTGGTGATGAACCAGTAGACGGCGGCTACAATACCAGTGCCAAAGAGCAGGCTTAATACCCCGCTCTTGGCTTCATCGCCTAACCAGCCACCGAGTGTTTGAATAGACAGCCCATAGCGGTGGGGGAGGACGAAGCCACGGTAGTAGCTTAGCGGCGCTGATAGCACTCCGTAGCCCAGCATTAAGACGACAAAGTAAATACTAGCCGCTGGAACTATAGGTAAAGCGAGCAGCCCGGTTAGCTTTATAGAGAGACCACCGAACGCCAGCATTAGCAACAAAATGCCAGCTAGCGTCAGGTCACTGAAGGCCAGCCATCTCCCGGCTTCGGCGTATTTTCTCGCCTGCTCCTGCCTTTCTTGGTTTAAGATTGGCTCTTCTATTTGGTTTGGGTGAGACATATGCGATATCAGTTAGCCTGTTTTTAGCATAAGTTTGGTGCGGTGGATGGAATGGGGATATTGGGCGAAGCCTAGGGCTGCGGCGACCTGCTCCGGTCTTCCCGAACCACCGCTATCACAGCGCAACCTCATGCCTATGGTGCAATAGCCACTATGCCAATCAATAAGCCACAGGTCATCAATTAAAGTCCTCAGGTCGTAGTTGCGGGTGCCGGTATCCCTTTGATGGTGCCAGGGCAAGTGCTTCGTCGATAGCAGAGAGGCGAGTGCTGACTCTATACCCTGTTTGTCCTTTTCCGTTTCTACCTCAACCTTATATTCGGCGTAGCCGACCTGCGATTGTAGAGATGGCATGGTTGGGGCTACCGAATAAACCTGTAGTATTTCAATGCCAGGTGGCAATTGCTGACTTACCGCGGTGGTGAAGAAATGTGGGGAGACCCATTTGGTGCAAAAGATATCCATTAGCTCGGCTTGGCTAGTTACCCCCACCGGTAGGGGTGCAGCCAGTGATATCCGGGGGTGGGGGCTAAATCCCTCGGTGTAGGCCAGTGATATCCCGGCTCGGTGCAGGGCTCTTTGCCACAGACGCATTACATCCAGATGGGAAATGAACTTTATCTCTTCTCCTCGGCAGAACCTAATCCGCAGTCGCTGCATGCCTTTCCTTGGTCAGTAGAATCTTCTCGATTTTCATCCCCCGCATCTCAGTTATAACTATCTTCAACCCCTTATACCTTAGCTGCTCACCTTGCTTTGGTATGTGCCCCAGAAGGTCGAGGACAAAGCCGGCTACTGTCTCATAGTCACCGCTGGGTATGTCTAAGTCCATCTCTTCATTTGCTTCCTCAATGCGCATTCCGCCATCGATTTGGAAGGTGTTCTCGCTGATTGTTTCATACTCCTTTTCTATCGCCGCCAGCTCATCACCTACTGGACCGACGATTTCTTCCACTAGCCGGCTGAGGCTGACTATACCTGCGGTGCCGCCGAACTCATCGACCACCACCGTCATCCGGTAGTTTTTATCCCTCATCTCGGCAAAGAGCTCATTGATTCGTTTGGTCTCAGGGGCAAAGTAAGCCGGGCGAATCAGGTCATCAATGACACCCTCATTATTGATAGTTCCCTTAGCCTGAGCCATAACTATATCCTTTACCGAAAGGATGCCGATTACATTGTCCATGTTATCCTCATATACCGGAAACCGAGATAGCGGCGATTGGGCATAGAGACTGAGAAAATCGGTTAGTTTGGTTCCCTTTTCTACCCATACTACCTCGGTGCGTGGTACTATAACCTCCCTGACCGGGCGGTTGCCAAACTCAAATACCTTGTGCAGCATCTCAGCCTCTTCCTCCTCCACCGTCCCCTCTTTATGCCCCACCGATATCATGGTTCGGATTTCCTCCTCGCTAGCCAAAGACCTGGGCACCGGCGTCCCGCCCAACAGTTTACTAAATCCTGAAGCAATCCAGCTCAGTGCCACCACAAATGGGGTAAGCAGCCAGGAGAGCGCCTCTATCGGTCGAGCAAATACTAGTGATAACTTCTCAGCATGCTGGGTAGCTATGGTTTTGGGGGTAGTCTCACAGAATACCAAGAGAAGGATGGTTACTCCTATGGTAGCAATGAGGATGCCCCACTGCTCCCCCCAGATGCGGATGGCTAGGAAGGTAGCTAAGGCAGCAGCGGCGGTGTTTACCAGGTTGTTACCCAGCAGGACGGTAGATAGAAACTTCTCCGGTCGCTCCACCATCCTGGCGACTCGTTTTGCCCCCCGTACCTTGGTGTTAACCAGATGCTCAACCCTTATCCTCTGTAAGGAGATAAAGGCTGTTTCCGAACTGGAGAAGAAGGCTGATAGCAGGAGGCAGAGGATGAGAAACACCAGGTACAGTGTTTCAATACCGGACATATAGCATCACCCCGCTCTTAGCTCCAATAAAACCCCTAAATAGTCCCTTTCCGTCATCATAGCATTGGCTAGTAGGTGTGTCAAAACACTGTACTCGTCCAGTACATTAGTGACACATAGCTTCCTTCCTTGCCATTGTCCTCTTTGTTTGTCATTGCGAGCCGAAGGCGTGGCAATCTCGGTGGTGGGGTGTTTCTGGAGATTGCTTCGGCACTTTGTGCCTCGCAATGACACAAGAAACTACAAAGGCTTGTTCTCAACTTAAGGTGGAAGATACCCTCATACTTTGAAGTGTCACCTATCTATCTGAACGAGAGCAACCAGCTATTTGAGATTATTTAACAGGCTCGTTCTTCCCACCACCCGCCCTCGGGGACTTTGCCCCCAATCCCCTGCTTTATTGGAGAGGGGTTGTATCCCTGCTCCCTTGCTTTAACTGGGGTGTCTAAGAGGGGCGTAAGCCCCTCTTCTTAAAAAACCTTCCCCCTCTCCCTTGAGGGAGAGGGGGATACAGGTCGAAGACTCTTCGAGGGGTGAGGGTGATAAATAATCTCAAAGGAACACATTATTCCACTAACGGTGTCTATGCTATAAGCCAGAGGTATGAAAATCCTGGGTATCGAGACCTCTTGCGATGAAACAGCGGCGGCAGTGGTGGAGGATGGGGCTAGAATCCTGTCCAATCAGATTGCCTCTCAGGTGGAAATCCATGCCCGCTATGGGGGGATTGTCCCCGAAGTAGCCTCCCGTCAGCATATCTTATCCATTATCCCCATACTAAAGCAGGCAATGGCTGAGGCTGAAGCCGCCTGGAGCGATTTGGCTGGCATTGCCGTCACTATCGGACCAGGTCTGGCTGGCTCATTACTGGTGGGAGTAAATGTGGCTAAGGCTATTGCTTTGGCTCAGGGCTTGCCTCTTATCGGCGTTAACCACCTTGAGGGTCACATCTACGCCAACTGGCTGGCAGAACACAGCATTGATTTCCCTGTGGTGTGTCTTATTGTTTCTGGGGGACATAGTGATTTGGTGTTGATGAGGGGACACGGTGATTATGTTGTATTGGGACGAACCCGAGATGATGCTGCCGGTGAAGCCTTTGATAAAGCAGCCAGAATATTGGGCTTGGGCTACCCCGGCGGTCCAGCTATTGAGCAGGCAGCCAGAGCGGGCACTGCTTCTATCCAGTTGCCTCGTGCCTGGCTGAAGGGGAGCAGCGACTTCAGCTTTAGTGGCGTTAAGACAGCGCTGCTGCGCTTGGTGGAAGGAGGCAAGGTGTCATCGGTGGCTGATGCCGCCGCCAGTTTTCAGCAGGCAGTGATTGATGTCTTGGTTGCCAAAACTGTGGCGGTAGCCGAGGAGCGCCGGGTGAAGCAGATTTTGTTGGCTGGGGGGGTGGCATCAAATGAACTGCTGCGGAACTGGCTGGCGGAAAAATCACCCCTCCCCGTCCTGGTTCCTGAGCCCATATTGTGCACCGATAACGCAGCCATGATTGCTGCCTGTGGCTACTATTGCCTGCAGGTGGGCAAGATAGATGGCTTAGACCTGGATGTGGTGCCCAGCCTCAAGCTGGCTTAAACGGCAGCAGTTACACCTACCTTGGCTGCATAAGGTGTTATAGATATGGATTAGCCCCTGCTGGCGCTGGGCTGAATTGACCAGGCTGCTGTTTAGCCCCAGCTGCTTCGTCATATGCCTTTCCACCGTGTTTGCCGCCAGCCTGGGATAACCGCGATAGAGCTCAAAGGTTTTTTCCTCAACCCCTGGTTGGGAGTTGACTTTTCCCCAGGCAAGGGTGAAGGGCAGGAGCACATTTATTGCAATATCAGCCGCTCGCCATCTGCCGAGGAGGGTCGGATTGTCGGTCTTGCTATCCAAGCCAAAATCAAGGTGGCTTGCCCAATAGCCATCGGCAGTGACCCCGAATCCCTTTTCTAATCTGAGGTAGCCCCCACTCACCGGCGCCTCCTTTATCATATCGACCGCCTCTTCAACTATCCCCCTTTCCCGGTAGCGGAGGATGAGGTAGCTCATAGCTGCTATACGGCGTAGGGGAAAGTTGTTTGGTCTGACCTTAAACAGGTGCCAGTCATCCTCGGACATCGCCTTGGTGCCATGTGAGGAAGCCCATAGCCCCTCCAGTTGGTCTGCCCACTCGTCGTCCTGATATTCCCGGTGTCCGTTCTGGCGCTGCGAGGGTAACAGCCCAGCTGTGCCCAGAAGTAGCGCCTGTAGCCGGGCGAGACGCTCTCCGTCTGATACTTCGCCCTGAGCCATAGACTGTAGAATCTGGAGTGGCAACCTTCTGGCTAGCTTGAGCATGGGCGGCTTATTCTTGGCATAACCTAGAGCCCCCATTATCCCCTGGTAAAGACACTGGCTTGCCTCCGTTTGGCTCAATTCGGCTTGAAACTCGGCAGCCTTGGCCCAAAACCGCTCCTCTCCAGCGCTATCTAGAAATTCCGCCAGGGTCTTGGTAGCCAAGCCTTTCGCTGTTTCGAGGCAAGGCATGCTGGAACAGGCTGGGGGATGAGCCAACCCCGCTCCATGACTGCTTGGACCCTCTAGGTATTTATCTAGGGCGAGGATGGGCGCTGTTTTTCCATTATGGAGCTCGGTAGCTGCCTGGCTGTTGTGCCACATAACCACATGCAGGATTACCCGGTTATAGGCTGGGTCTTGGTGATGCCGGTGAGCTTGCCAATCGCTGGATTTGACATGAACCTCTATATCCCCCTTTATTATCCCCTGGCTGGTGGCAATAACTGCGTCCCGGAAATCAGCCCCTCGGTCATCATTCTTCCTTCCCGGGTAGATTATCCTTATCGGCTCACCGCCGGCTGTGGTCAG
>DAOWJM010000064.1 GCA_030640325.1 Dehalococcoidia bacterium
GGGAATTGATTAGGGCAAAATTACGAGTAAACTAAAATTTGGGAAACAATTCAAGGCTAGTTAGCTTTGGGAATTGTTTTTAGAGTTATGTTAAGTGGTTTAGGTGAAGAGGTATAAATAGGGGGTGGCAAGATAATGGAAGCGTGGCAAATTGAATTATTAAAGATCGGCGGTGCAGTACTAATTGCTTTTTTCGGTGGTCTTGGTAGTTACTGGCTTTATCTACGTAAGCGTAAGATCGAGAGTGCCCCGGATAAGGAAAAACTGCAAGAAGCCGAAAAATTAACGACTCTGCTTATACAGCATCAGAAACATAATATTTCCCTTTCGGACTTAAGGGAATTCAGGGAAAGGATGTTGTCCCCTGAGGGTGAGATGGAACACCGCAGTATAGAGGAAATTGTGGAAGCTGAAGAGGAATTTCATGCTAAGGTTTGGTATGGCAGACACAAGTTAATAGAAGAAGCGGTTGAATCAGGTCGAAGAACCGAAGACCCTAAAATATGGAAAGGAGCGCTGAAATCCGCTAAGAAAATAGAGGAAAAATATGGTATTGAACAACTGGGGCCTTGGGATGATTTTGAGTGGGGAATGTTAAGCGGTAAGCTTTCAGCACTCAGATGGGTCTCCGGTGACGAATGGGATATGTTAGACTCTTAATCAGTTGCCCATCAATATGAAAATCTAAAGGGAGTCTTAGAGGGGCGAAGCCCCTCCACAAATAATACCTCCCCCTCTCCTTCAAAGGAGAGGGGGACCGAGGGGGTGAGGTAGATAAATCCTATAAAATTTGGCACCGATGGCTGGCGGGGGATTATCGCCCAGGACTTCACCTTTGATAATGTGCGGGCTTGCGCCCAAGCGGTGGCTGACTTCCTTAAACAGGCGGGCTTAGCCAGCCGGGGGCTGATTATCGGCTATGACACCCGCTTTGCCTCTGAGGACTTTGCCTCAGCCGCCACTGAGGTAGCGGCTGGCAATGGGATAAAGGTATACCTCTGTCCTAAGGCTACCCCAACGCCGGCGATAAGCTTTGGCATCCTAGCCAAAAAGGCTGGCGGGGCTATCATCATCACTGCCAGCCATAACCCGGCGAGCTGGAGTGGCTTCAAGTATAAGAGTGAGGACGGGACTAGCGCCTCACCCGAGGTTACCACCGAGATAGAAAGGCATCTCTCCCATACCCTGACCACAGGAAAAATAAACCGAGTGCCGCTGTCCGAGGCGTTAGACCAAGGAATAGTAAAATACCTTGACCTGGCTCCAATCTATGTTCAACAGTTAGCCAAGCTCATCGACCTAACCCAGCTACGCCAAGCCAGGTTGAAGGTAGTGGTTGACCCTATGTATGGGGCTGGCGCCGGCTACTTCAACATGCTGTTGGGCGGAGGAGCTATCCAGCTAGTGGAGATAAACAGTGAGCGCAATCCCCTGTTCCCAGGGATACAACCCGAGCCAATTGCAGCTAACCTGGCTAAGCTCTCGGCTACAATCAAGGAGCAGAAGGCAAATGTTGGCTTGGCTACTGATGGTGATGCCGACCGCCTTGGCATCGTCGATGAGAATGGGCAGTTCCTGACCCAGCTCCAGGTCTTTGCCCTGCTCTGCCTCTATCTGCTGGAAGTGCGCGGGGAGCGAGGTCCTATAGTCAAGACAATAACTACCACCAGCATGCTCTACCGCCTGGGCGAAATATTCAATGTGCCCGTATACGAAACGCCGGTGGGCTTCAAATATGTTGCCCCCATAATGCTGGAAAAGAATGCCCTCATCGGTGGGGAGGAATCTGGGGGCTATGGCTTCCGTGGTCACATGCCAGAACGAGATGGACTCTTGGCCGGCATCTATTTCCTTGACCTCATGCTCAAGACAGGTAAAACTCCCTCGCAACTGATAGACTATCTCTACAGCAAAGTCGGCCCTCACTACTATCAGCGCCGGGACTTCACCTTCCCCGAGGATGAGCGCCAGACGATAACTAAACGCGTCAGCGATAATCTGCCCCAGTCCATTGAGGGGGTTGAGGTGGCAAAGATAAACACCACCGACGGCTTTCACCTTACCCTGGCTGATACCACCTGGCTGCTCATCAGATTTTCCGGGACTGAGCCCGTGCTCCGCATCTATGCCGAAAGCGATAGCCTGACTCGAGTAGAAAGGCTGCTTGAACTGGGCAAGGAATTGGCTGGGGTCTGAGAAAGGATGTAATATGGAAGATAAACTTCCCCGGAAAACAGAGAAGCCCTGGGGGTTTGAGCTGCTATTTGCTCATACGCCGAAGTATGCCGGCAAACTAATCTTCGTTAGAAAAGGGCATAGGCTTAGCCTTCAATATCATGAAAAGAAGGACGAAACTATGTATATATATCAAGGAAAGGCATTGTTGGAAATCGAGGGAAGCGATGGGCATCTGGTTTCAACCACAGTTCAGCCCGGTCAGTGTATAAGGATTCCTCCGCTCACCAAGCATCGCCTAAAGGCTATAGAGGACACCACATTCTTTGAAGTCTCAACCCCTGAACTTGAAGATGTGGTCAGGCTGGAAGACGACTACGGACGAGTCAAGTAGTGATTATATAGCCGCTACTCCTTGAAAGTCAGGGCGCCAGTAGGACAACTAGCCACGCACTCTCCACAATCTCGGCACCCCGACTCAGCCATTGGCTCATCACCAAAGGTGGTGACCATGCGCTTAAAGCCGCGATGGGCAAAACCAAGGGCGCCGATACCCAGACGCTCCCGGCAAATCCAAACACACCGGCCGCAGA
>DAOWJM010000066.1 GCA_030640325.1 Dehalococcoidia bacterium
GCCTTATTATTAGTGCCGTGGATAGTCTGAGTCATGATTTCGGGTAAAGGCAAGCCGACTCTGAACAGGAGTGACATAGTCCGGCAACAACGGGAAAGCTCGCTAAGTAGATTAATTCGCCCAACTACGGGTAAACTGAGTAATAATTTATCCAATTGGTATTTGCCGGCTGGCGTTTTGATATAAACAAAGCCTAAGCCAGCAACTGCTACTATTGCCATCAGAACATAAAGCCCGTAATGGAGAAGCCATTCAGATATGCCGATAAGCATCATCGTTGCTAAAGGTAGGTCAGCTCCGAGTGTAGAGTATAGGCTGGTAAAGGCGGGCAGAACAAAGACGATAAGTATGCTTATCACTATAAAAGCTACAATGGCAACGATAATGGGGTAGGTCAGGGCATTTTTAATTCTCTTTTCGGTGGTGGCTCCCCTCTCCAGATAATCAGCCATTTGTCTTAGTACTATTTCTAGATTACCGCCCTGCTCACCGGCAGCTATTGTCCGATGGTAGAGTTCAGGGAAAGCCCGGGGGTGTTTACCTAGAGCTGATGATAACGAACTTCCACCGCGAATGTCAGCGGCTACCTCGCCAATCACTCCCTTCAGGGTGCGATTTGTTACCTGGCTTTGTAATAGCTCTAAAGAGGTAACAATATCAGTGCCAGATTCAAGGAGTAAAGCTAGCTGACGGGAAAACATTATTATTTCTCTTGGCTTTATCCGGGAAAATTGGGCTGCCAGCTTTTCCATGTTAAAAAAGGGAATTACCGCCTTCAGGCTAACTGCTTGATAGCCGCCATAACTGAGCAAATTGACTGCTGCTTCTTCGCTGGTAGCCGAGAGCCTGCCTTTGACCAATCTTTTATCTTCAGTATAGGCTACATATTGATAATCCATTTTTAACCCCCCAAGCCACTAGTCTGCAGAGTAGGCATTACGCAGCACTTCAGATGGTGTGGTGATACCCTCCTTTACCTTACGCATACCATCGTTCATCATGGTTACCATGCCATCCTTAAGTGCCTGAGCACGAATCTGGCTACTGCTAGCCTGGTTAGAGAGCATTGTCCTTATTGTGTCGCTCATAGTTAGAATCTCAAAGATTCCTGTTCGACCCAGATAACCGGTATAAGCACATGACTTGCAGCCGGTACCATATAGGAATTCAGTCCGCTTCTTCCCGATTTCCTTTTGGTAAGCCATCTGCTCTACCACCGGAGCCTCAATAGGATGGCTACAATCAGGGCAAATGCGACGCACCATCCGCTGAGCTACAACACCGATAACCGCTGAGGCTATCAAGAAGGGCTCTATGCCTAGGTCAAGGAGGCGAGAGAGCACACCAGTGGCATCGCTAGCATGGACAGAAGATAGCATCAGATGCCCAGTCAAAGCTGCTTGAACCGCTATGTTAGCTGTTTCAGCATCACGTATCTCACCGACCATTATTATATCGGGGTCAAGACGAAGTATAGACCTCAAACCAGAGGCAAAGGTAATGCCAGCTTGAGGATTAATCTGAATCTGATTAATATCCTTAAACCGATACTCCGCAGGGTCTTCAACGGTGACGATGTTTCTCCCCATGCAGTCAAGAGAATTGATTGAGGCATATAGGGTAGTAGTCTTACCAGCGCCGGTAGGGCCGCTAATCAGAATCATGCCATAGGGAACCTTGAGCATACCCTCATACTTTGCCTGGCTATCAGGTAGCATACCAAGCTCAGCTAATCCTAGGGTAGCCACTGCCTTGTCCAAAAGGCGCAGCTCTGCCATCTCACCATTAACCGTGGGAGCAGTAGCTACTCTGACATCTATTTGTCGCCCTTTAGCCTCGGTGGAGAACTGACCATCTTGGGGACGATGACGGTCGGCAATATTCATATCAGCCAGGATTTTGATTCGGGAAACGAGGGCTAAATGTATGTTCAACGGTAGAGACATCATATCCTGAAGGGTGCCGTCAATACGGTAGCGCACCCTCAACCTGTCCTCTTCAGGCTCAATATGGATATCAGATGAGCGGGCTTTGACTGCTTCTTCAATAATAAGGTTGAGAGCTTGAGCCAGAGGGGCATCAGTATCGGCACTAATGGCAAGCCTCTCTTCAGTTGCCTCACCAGGGATAGAGATACGGGAAATCTGCTTTTCAATCTCGCCATAGCCTTTATAGTTAAAGTCGATGGACTCTCGGACCTCCTTGGCATTGGCAGCTATAGGTTTAATCCTCATCCGGCTTAGGGCGGAGAAAGCCTCTAGGGCAAAGATGTCAGTCGGGTCTGCCATAGCTACCTGTAATGTGTTACCAGATATAGCCAGGGGCATGGCATTGTACCTTCTCGCCATCACCTCAGGAATTAATTGCAATGCTTCAGGCTGGGTCGTATGCTTCAGCTGTTTGAGCTGAGGCTTAGTGTCTGGAGCCTCTGACTTTTCTACTTTAGTTGGTTTCTCCTCTGGTGGGGCGGGCTTTTCTTTGGTCAGCGTGGGTTGGGAAGGAAGTTTTTGACCTGGTTCAAGGACCTTTATCCGCTGGTGCTGGGCAAATTGCTGCGCTTCAGGGCTAAGCTGCAGCGATACAACAATGACTTTATCATCAATGCCGACCTCGTAGGCTTTGGTATCAAATAAGGCTACCTGTTCCAGACTTATCTCCCTTTCCCCACTTAGGAAATCTACACCTAGGCTGTGACCAACTTGGTCAATATCAGCATAAGCCAATATATCAAAGGTATATTCAACTCCTGACCTGCCTCGAACTTTGGCCTTTTCCTCGACCTTATAGCCCAGATTGGCTAAAGATTTAACTAATTGTTCCTTTGTCTCAAATTTAAAGGGCTCACTTAGCTTAACTGGTGGCGTGGGCGTCAGAGACTTCAGGTCTAATAATGACTCTATCCGGCTTCCATCAATGACCTTTACTCGCTGCTTTTGAGCCAACGCTTTTGCCTCCTCACCAAGCCCAGGGATGGCAATAAGGACCCTCTCCTGAATGTCGGCATCGTAGGCTCTATTGGCAAAGCTGAAGACAGTGGCTGCCTCTTTCTCACTATTTCCTCCAGTAGTGGTGCAGATAGCAATATTGTAGGTGGTAAAGCCGTCGTCCCTCTGAGCCAGCATATCAAAGGTATGCTCAATCCCTGACTTCCCAACGAGTTTAGCCCCCTCGGTTATCTTATAGCCTTGCTTCTCCAGGTATCCCTTTACCCGAGCAGTTAGTTCCGGACCGATTTCTAATTGACGCACTTTACTCCTCTCCCTCAGCCACTGGGATAAGGTTACATAAAGTATAATAATTCGCTAAGTGACAAAAGCCTATAACGTTACCAGTGCTACAATTCCCCTCTTCTTTACTCAAGTTACCCATCCTTAATCTTAGACTACTGGAATTAACTGCCCTTAAAACCGGCGTTTAAGTTTCATTAAAAGCTTGCTGAAGTATCTATCATGGTTTTTCCTCTGCTAAAAGCCAGCCATTGCGCATGGCTAGGGCAACAGCATGGGCTCTATCATTAGCATTTAGTTTACGAAGAATGGAGCTAACATGGTTCTTGATTGTTTGCTCACTGATTTCTAGGATATAGGCGATTTGCTTGTTTGAGTTGCCATCGGCAATATAGTTTAGAATCTGTGTTTCCCTGCGGGTGAGGGGTGCAGCTACGGCTTCCATAGCTTTTCCTATTGATGCTATATCTTGAAATTGCTTTAATACATGCTTGGCAACTGTGGGTCTAGTTATCAGGCTTTCATTTATGGGGTATTCACCATTATAGGCTCGTCTTATAGTGCTAACTAGCTCTTCGGCGGTGGCCTTCTTATTCAAGCAGGCTACGGCTGCGGTTTTAATAACCTCGAAAAGCTCCTCGTCATTAGGGTTGGGGCTTAGCATTATTACTTTAGTATTTGGGTAGAGTCGTGCAATTTTTCTACCCAGTTCAAGCCCGCTGAGAGTAGCAAGGTCAGAGCCTAATAGGGCAACATCGGGGAGATTGGCTTCAATCAGCTCTAATGGCTCACGAGCTGGGTCACAGTCTAATATTTTGAAGTCGGATTGTTGAGACAGTACCTGGCGCACACCAGCTCTAAAAAATTCCTGCTCATCAATTATCATCACCGTGATTTTATCCACTCAGTCACCTCCTGATTAAGCCTTACACCTTGTAGTCGGCTAATAACTTATTACCACCTCTAGAGCTTGGTCTGGCAAAGGAGGGTTCCTCTTCACTTACTTCTGCTATTCTTGATTGTTGAAAAAGAAAGCTGGTAATATCCTCCTGTCGAAATCTCCGGTCACCCCGGGAGCCGATGCGGTATGTCTTTATTATTCCCTGATTACTCCACCGCCTTACTGTGTTAATATGTACATTGAGAAGGCGAGCTACATCGCTTGTCGTCAGCATAGGGTCAATCTGTTTAGGATTTGCCATACCTTACTTCCTCCATTAGGCTAACTTAAACTTACATCTTACTACTATACCTTATCTTACTTCCCAGCACAATCACCCAAATGGGTCAATTTGAGTAGCGAATAGTCATAGGAAAAAAGTCCTAGTAAATTGTGATAAGTTAGGATAAATGCTTGCCTATGGAGAGTGTAATTACAACTTTGTGGAGAGAGGAAGTTTAGTGAAAAGTTGGGTGGAAATAAGTTATCAGTAGTGATTGACAAGGCTTTTACCAGTCTCTATACTGACGAACGAGTGGAATAGTCTTTTTACTATAGGGCGTTGGTTTAGCACTATTTGCGGTAAGGGCAACTAGATTTAGAAGCAAACTGGGTGCAAAATGGTAAGATGTCCTAATTGTGGTCAAAAAACTAAAGGCGACTTTTGCCAATGGTGCGGCTACCCCATAATGAGGGGTAGACCAGTTAGGGGACAAGGGGCAAAGAGGAAAGCTGAGGAGAAGGCTAAAAAGGAAGCCGAGCGAGCTAAGGGGAGGGCTAGATTGGTTAGGGGACAAAGGGCGGAGAGGGAAGCTAAGGAGAAGGCAAAGAAAGAAGCCGAGCTGGAAGCTAAAGAGAAGGCAAAGAAGGAAGCTGAGGAGAAGGCTAAAAAGGAAGCCAAACGAGCTGAGGAGAGAGCTAGAAAGGAAGCTGAGCTAGCAGCTAAGGAGAGAGCAAAGAGGGAGGCCGAAGAGGCTAAGGAAGCCAAACGAGCTGAGGAGAAGGCTAAAGAGGCAGTCGAGCCGGCAGTAGGTGCTGGGCTTTATGAGGGAGTGATGGAACTGACGATAGTACCGCCAATAGATTTAGGTCAGATGGAAAATTTGGAGAAAGATTTACGCCAGGTTGAAAACCTGCGTCTGGTATTAGTTGGGGGCTCGGTAGATGAAGGCAACAAGATTGTTATATCCGCAGAGAAGCCTATCCCTTTACTTCGTATCCTGGGAGAAATGCCAGCTGTAGAACAGGTGGTTAGGAAAGGCGATAAAATTCAGGTTACGCTAAAAGCAGAATAACTATATCTAAGGGATAAAATTGATGTTTGCTATCCCTTCATCTTCAGAGTAGCATAATTTTTACTTGGCGATTTTTCTTCGCACCCAGAAGCCAAGGATACCGAGTAGCAATACGCCGAGCCCATAAAAGGTATACCAAACCCAATCAGGTATTGAAGTCCAGGAAAAGCCAACGTAGAATAATCTTGGATATGTCCACTCACTCTCATTGGAGGCACCATCTACTGCCTTTACCCTCCAGTAGTAGGGAGCTTCCTTTTCGGTTGACTCTAGCTTCTCCTCTTCAGCCACAGTATATTCCGAGCGGGACAAGCCTTCCTTCTCCAGCACTATGGTAGTGAAATCAGCATCAGAGGCAACCTGAAGGGTATAGCTCACACCACTGGGGTCAGTAACATCTTCCCAATTAAAGTATGCCTCTGCCTCTGCTGTGCTGGTAACTTTTGGTAGCAGCGGCACTGGCATCGGTGGTGCTTGTGATTCCATAGTAAAGGTGGATGTTGCCGTGCTGGTGCCGTCAGTGGCGGTTATAACATGGCTTCCAGCAATGCTAGGCGGGACAGTAAAGTTTACCGAGAAACTTCCGTCATCAGCGGGGACTGTAGCTACAGGGATGGTCTCATCATTATTGCTATAGGTGATGGTAACCATAGCGTTGGCTATGAAACCAGCGCCACGGATGATAAGCTCCATGTCAACATGACCGGGCGAGGTCGGGCTGGTGATTGGGTTTAGACTAATGCCTCCAGAAATAGTCAATTGGGATTCAGCCTTATTGCGGCTACCATCACTAGCTTCTACTTCCCTGGTGCCATAGCTACCCTGGAAAGGCACGAGGAAGCTACCATCGAAGCTACCATAGTGATTGGTACGTATGAGCATTGGCGTAGTGGGAATCTCATCGCCATCAACGGTGATGGTTATAACCTCCCTCTTGCCGAACCCGGTGCCGCTGACATTCACCGCTTTACCTACTGCCTGTTCGGTTGGGCCTATGGTTATTTCTGGTTCCACGCTGAACTCAGCCTCGGGCTTATTGCCGGACACATCAGTGACGATTATGATATGGCTACCAGCAGCGCTCTCTGGAATAATAATGGTGCAGGTAAATTCGCCATCGCCATCGGTTTGGCTATCACCACTTACTATGGCAACACCATCCCCATCATAGGTAACGGCGATTTGTTGGTCAGGGCGAAGACCTTCACCGCTAATCTTGACCTCGGTACCTACTGTGCCCTCTTCAAGGTCTAGCTCAATTTCACCATTGATTACGGTAAATCGTTCAACTTCTATTATGCATTTGCTGCGGTGATAAGTGGCGTAGACATAATATTCGCCACCATGCACATCTTCCCTATGTTCACCACCGGTGAGTTCATCAGGCACATCAAACTCGTAGGAGCGGGTGAAATCACCATCGGCATCAGTAAAAGCTATCACTACTTGTTTGTAGGCAGTGACTTGGTCGCCGATTTCATCACCCTCGTCGGCTTTATCACTGGAGAAATAGATAAAGACTCGCTTATCGGCGTTGAAATCCCAGCCATCGATTTCAATCCTGTCGCCGATTTTGCCCTCATCGGGGTGGAGAGCAATAGACCCGCCGGCGGCGTGGGCAGCAGATACTGGTACCAGCAGGGCAAGGATAATGCTTAATGCCAGGATGCAGCAAATTTTATTATATTTCATTTTCCGTTTTATTAACCGGGGATTTTTACCCCACAAAGTTTATTTAATGATAGGCTTCAATATGACCCCTGTCAATCGCTCGCTTCCATTGAGCTGAAAAATTGACCAACTTTTGAATGTAACCGAGCCTACAGTCCTTGACAAGGGCATGCTGGCTATATACTATAGGCTATCACACAGGAGTAGCTTAACAGAGCTGGCGAAATTCTGGAGGCAGGAGCTGACCGCAACTGTATGATTAAACTAAGTGATATCATTAGTGCCCGGCAAATCATAGCCGGCGATGTTCATAGAACGCCTTTGATGTCCTCTATGAGCCTAGGAAGACGTACTAATGTACGTCTTCATTTCAAGGCAGAGGTCTTTCAGAAGACAGGCTCTTTCAAGCCTAGAGGGTCCATAAATAAACTATATCACTTATCGGAGGAGGAGAGGGAGAGGGGGGTTATCACTACGTCTTCCGGAAACCACGCCCAAGGTTTCGCCTATGCCGCTTCTTTGTTTGGCAGCCCGGCTACGGTGGTGATGGCTGATACAGCTCATCCTAACAAGGTTAGTGCTACCAAGGGCTATGGTGCCGAGGTGGTTCTTACCGATGGCGACCTCTTTACCACCTGCTTGGAGATTCAAAAGGAACGCAATTTAACCATGATTCACCCCTTTGATGACCCCCATATGGTGGCTGGTCATGGGACGATAGGGCTGGAAATTCTGGAGGACTTGCCGGAGGTTGATGCTGTTTTCGTCCCCATTGGTGGCGGCGGTTTGATTTCAGGAATCGCCACCGCTATCAAGTTGAAGAAGCCAAAGGTCAAAATTGTTGGTGTTGAGCCCACTGGTGCCCCAGGCATGTGGCAAAGCCTCCAGCAGAAGAAGGTTGTTCGTTTGGATAAAATAGACACTATTGCCGATGGCTTAGCCCCTCCATTTGTTGGCGAGCTCAATTTGGCTTTGGTACAGAAGTATGTTGATGAAGTCGTTCTGGTTTCAGACGACGATATGATAGAAGCCATATGCTTGCTCTTGGAATGGTGTAAAATTCTGACAGAACCAGCGGGAGCAGCCTCATTTGCAGCTCTTCTTTTCGGAAGCGCCAATATCCCCAGTGGTTCTGAAGTCGTTTGCATACTGAGTGGGGGAAACATTGGCCGAAGCCACTTGGGGCACTTCCTTACTTGAGGAGCTGGGAATAGCAACATTTTATTCCAAAGGCAACAACTGGCATATATTGTATGCTTCTCACTTACAAGAGGATGAAGCTGGGCACACATGTTTGACTGCATTATGCCACGGCGATATAATATCATTCACGGGGGAAGCAAGAGGTTGTGATGATAAAGTGTGGAAAAAGGCCTCTTGCTTCGGCTGATTTTCACCGGAACTTGGGGACAGGGTAGATATGATTTTGGGCGGTTAGCTCAGCGGTTAGAGCGCTTGCTTCACACGCAAGAGGTCACTGGTTCAAGTCCAGTATCGCCCACCATATGCAGTGCTTGGCCGATTTGGAAGGCAAGACCTAAAACTTATCAATCTTATCACTCTTCTTGGCATCTACAGTGGATATTTCTGCTCCTTTTATGTGCTGGCTTAGGTGCTGTTCATTTTCCCATTTACCTTTCTCCGTCTACTTAGCTTTACCGACAATCAATAATACCTTCAAGCTAAAGCGACAGATTTTAGAGGACAGACAAAGGCTGCTTGGTTCTGGAGCTTACCACGAGTCACATGGGCTTTCGGTTCCCCGACAACTTCGGAAACGATTATACAGATTGGCTTTTTGTTCACCTCAAGGTGGTGTTTTACTTCCTTTGCGGCAAGAAAGGCATATCCAATAGGCAAAATGTGAAACCGACCAATAGCTCAACGATGTTCACAGGTTCCCCTCACTATCGGGCACCTAGGTGAAAACTGGAAATATATCGCAAAACCTTTCTTCAGTTGAAATCGGTCTCGGCTTCAGGAAGGGACGAAGGGCTTCTCAACGAATGTTAACAGGCTATTGCTCAATGGGAATGACGTGCTTGGAAGGCTTCTTTAACTAGGGAAATAAACTTTCTCCCAATTGGAGGTAGGGGGACATCCCTATGAACAAGGGCGTCTACTCCTATCTTTATATCATCGGCCAGGGGAAGTATTTTCAGCTTTCCCTCAGCTATTTCCCTTTCCACATTGGTTACATGCATTAAGGCTATGCCTCTCCCCTCCTCAGCAAGCCTTTTGGCACACTCTAGATAGTCTGTTTCCACCAGTATGGAAGGTCTCAGCTTTGCTCTCTCAGCCTCAAATCTCTTCAACAGGACTTCGCGCGTAGCCGATTTTTCCGGAGGTAAGAGTAGCGGAGAATCACAAACCTCAGCCAGCGTTAAGGCTTCCTTTGAAAAAATACCGCTGGAGGGCAGGGTGACGAGCACTAGTCTTTCTCCATTAGATACTCTCACTGCCCTGAGCTTGCGGGTGCGGTAATTCAGGCTTACCACAACGGCAATGTCATGTTGTAGGTCTATCAGCTCGTCAAAGGTCTGGTATGAGGGTCCATTCCTTATCCTCAGTTTCACGTGAGGGAAAAACTGTTCAAATCCGCTTGCCGTTGAGGCGACAACTGAGGAAAATGTGATGGCTGCACCAAGGCAGAGGGAATATCATCAAAGATAATAAACCGGGTTACCGATGCTGTGCGCTACTTTTCCGAGTTTGTGGGCGATGAGGCTAGTGACTTAAGCAATATCAATGCCCAGAGTCTAAGACAGTTTATTCTCGCCTTGCAGACCAAGAAAGCCTTCTCTAACCACCCTTTCACTCATGGGTTAACGCCCAACAGGCAAGGGCTAATTTATTTACCGGAGGCTCCCGCATAGGGCAAAAATCTCTTGACAAGCGTGATATAATAGCAATTAACCAAGAAATTTACAGCAAGACCGTTAATGAGCTTGAAAGCTATATTAATATGATTTGAATCTAATTGGGAGATGCCTGTACACACTTAGAATAAGATAATATTAGCGGAGGTGGGGAACAAAGATGGTTGTGGACAGGGATGCAGTGTGTAATCAAGGGCTCGGAAGGTTCAATGTTTTGTACCTCTGAGCCCTTCTGCGTTTAAAGATAGGGACTAGGAATCCCGAGGGCAAGCAGGTACCCCCAACGGAGCATGAATAATGGTATTAATAATAGGGATTACAGGTGCATCAGGTGTTATATATGGCATTAGACTATTAGAAGTGCTTTCGAGTATGAAAGAGAGCGAAAC
>DAOWJM010000095.1 GCA_030640325.1 Dehalococcoidia bacterium
AAAAACAATTCCTCCTATCTAATTAGCTTTGAATTGTTTCCCTATTTTTTATTATTTGTTGGTTTTTATTTTCGTGAAACGCCTTGCCAGTCGCCGATGAAGCGCGCCACGCCGACATCAGTAAGCGGGTGTTGGAGCATCTGCATCAGAACCTTATAGGGAACGGTGGCAATGTGAGCCCCCGCCTTGGCGGCAGCCACACAGTGCTCGGGATGACGAATGCTGGCTGCAATCACCTCGGTGGCTAGCTTATAATGAGCAAAGACCTCAACAATATCCTTGACCACCTCCATACCGTCGTGACCGATATCATCCAGTCTGCCGACAAAGAGGCTGACATAGGTGGCGCCCGCCAGGGCACCGAGCAGGGCTTGATTTAGCGAGAAGCACAGGGTAAAGTTTACCTTTATCTTCTCCTTTGCCAGGGCTGATGTCGCCTCCAGACCGTCGCTGGTGGCTGGGATTTTAATCACGATATTGGGTGCCCAGGAAGAGATGAGCTGTGCCTGCTCAATCATCGGCTCAACCCCTTCCACCAGCACCTCAACCGAGATAGGTCCCGGGATAATAGAGCAGATTTCCCTGACCACCGCCTCGTAGTCAGCCGTTCCCTCCTGGGACACCAGGCTGGGGTTAGTGGTAACCCCACTTATTATGCCCAGCTTGGCTCCCTCCCTGATTTGGTCAATATTGGCTGTATCCAGATATATTTGCATTTGCTCCTCTATTGTTGTTGTGTACAGGGGTCTGTGGTATCGATGGGTTCAGTTCCAAACACAATAAGCTCCCCAATAACCTCCCAAATTGAGTTCCTGACTACCAACCTGATACTAGTGATTGTGTAACACCCGACATCCCACGGGATAGATTTCTGGTAGTACGATGTAGATGTATTCCCATCTCCGAAATCCCAAGCCCAAGAAGCTATATTTCCGTCACCATCTGTGGAACTATCGGTAAATGAAATACTATCGGCTGTGGTAGGAGCAAGTGGTGAGTAGGTGAAACCTGCTGTTGGCGGAAGATTTCCTACGCATCCAGTTAATGGTATAGCGATTAGAGCTATGAGCAAAACACACGAAATTATTTTTTTATTCATGGTTTTCATTTATGACTCCTTTGGTGGGTGATATTTTATCATAAACTAGGATGAAAGGGGCAGTGGTGGTTGAGCCCCCTCCCGTAATACCTCCTTGGCTACACCGATAAAATCGCGGAACAGGGGATGGGGGCGACCGGGGCGAGAGCCAAATTCAGGATGGAACTGGCAGCTCATCATCCACGGGTGGTTGGCTAGCTCGCAGAGCTCAACTAACCTGCCATCAGGGGATAGTCCGCTATAGACCATTCCTGCCTTCTCTAGCTGAGCACGGAATTGATTATTAAATTCGTAGCGATGTCTATGGCGCTCGTAGACCAGATTCTGCCCATAGGCACTAGCGGCATGGCTGCCATCAACCAATTGACAGGGGTAGTTACCCAGGCGCATAGTGCCTCCCTTGGCCTTCTTGTCCTTCTGGTCGGGAAGGAGGTCAATCACCGGATAGCGAGTGGAGGCATCAAACTCGGTGGAGTTTGGCTCGGATGAGCCAAGGACATAGCGGGCAAACTCAATCACCATGACATGCATCCCCAGGCACAGCCCAAGGTAAGGGATTTCGTTGCTTCTGGCGTAGCTGGCTGCCTTTATCATGCCCTCTATCCCTCTAACACCGAAGCCGCCGGGCACTATAATGCCCTGGGCTGAGCGCAGTAGAGAATCGCTCCCATCAGCCTCCAGAGCCTCCGATGGAACCCAGGTGAGCTCAATGTCTCTTCCATGATATAGGGTGGCGTGGTGTAGTGCCTCCCGAACTGAGAAGTAGGCATCCTTCAATTCCACATATTTCCCCACCAGAGCGATATTGACCGGCTCACGGGGTGTTTTGATAAGGTTGACCAGTTCCTGCCACTGGCTCAGGTCCGTTTGGCGAGGGTTAAGTCCCAGCTTGTCCACAATCAGTTGCCCCAATCCTTCCTCCTCCAGGACGAGCGGCACCTCATAGATAGTAGATACCGTGGGCAGGGGGATGAC
>DAOWJM010000119.1 GCA_030640325.1 Dehalococcoidia bacterium
GTCTTACCTCTTCCTCGGTGAGATTGGTTCGCACCAGCCTGACACCACAATTAATATCAAAGCCGACGCCCCCGGGCGATATCACCCCATCCTTTACCCTGGTTGCCGCTACCCCACCTATAGGGAAGCCGTAGCCCCAGTGAATATCAGGCATAGCCAGTGAGTATCGGACAATGCCGGGGAGAAAAGCCACATTAGCTACCTGCTGAAAAACCTGCTCTTGCCAGATATGGCTGAGCATAGATTCGCTGGCAAAGATTAGACCGGGCACGGACATGCCTTCCTTATAGCTTGGCGGAATCTCCCAGCGGTAGTCGTCTATCTTCCTTAGTATTCCCTGCCAAGGGGCTGACATTTTTGCCTCCGCTAAATATCAAATAATACCTGAACCCTGCAGCCGTCACCCTTATCAACCTTCAGCATATGGTAAGTGGCTGCCTTGACCCCTGTTTTTAGTTTGTGCTTTGAGCTATCCGCCTTCTCCCCATAGCTTCTAGCCTTAAGATGCGTATTGTCGAGCTGGATAATATCAAACCGCTTAAAAATAATATTCTCCGTGTCAAATTGATAAACCAGTTCGTTCAACCATTCTACCAGCAGACTCTCCTCATCGGTGGCAGTTAGCTCTATATCCCGATGAAGCACCTCCTCCACATCATCAAGCTCGGTTATCAGGCTGAACAAGCCCCTAGCCGCATTGGCAAATGCCTGGCTCATGTCAGCACCATAGGCTATAATGCCAACATCGGCGGTATGGTCTAGGATTTCAAAGTCTTTACCCATAGGTATCAGTTATTTGTTAGGAATCATCGCGATGATTCCCAGGTACCTGCTTGGCAGGTTGTCCCGTCTGCACTTATTTCCCAAGAGCCAGAAGCGTGCGTGCCAGTTTCATCAAAGCTCCCCTGGATGACTATATGCCAATCCGACATAGTCTGAAAAGACTCAACGAAATCAATGGTAAATTGACCACCAGTGATAGGCCATGGAGGAGAATGCTCGGCCGTTAGGTGAGGAGCAGTGTGTATGTAAGAGCCACATTCGAGTTGAAATAAAGAGTAGGACGTTTCGGGTATGCTTGTGCCGTCGGGGCTCACAGTGAAGGTGAAGGTAAATTCGCTACACCCGGTCGAAGCGGTCCACTCACCGGGCCGCGGTGCTACTTCCTCTTCCTCCCCAGGCGGTGGTGCTACTTCCCCACCCCCACAAGCGCCCGCTCCCATCCCTATCAGCAGGACTAAAACTACCAACAGCGATATAGCTATAATCCGTACCTTTCTCATCTTCCAAACCTTCTTTCAAGATAAATTATATCATTTACCACGGTAAACATAAACTATTTAATCTAAACCTATAGTGCCATTAGAAACTTTGAGCCTTTCTTAACTATCTAGTATAATATAGGTAAGAATGACTTTAGAGGACTTAGATGGGTGATATAAAGAGTGCTCTTGAGCTCGCTATGGAAAAGGTGGAAAGGCTGGGCGAAGTGACCGAAGAGGAGCGCATGAAGTGGAAATATGTCCCTGAAGGGGAAAAGCTGGCAGCTAGATATCTAAAGCAGAACCTAAATTTGGTCGCCGAATTGGGCAATTACGAGGAGAGCGTAATCAGGTATATCAAAGAGGGTGCTTGCGATATACTAATCAGGAGTATCAACCTACCCAAGGACGAGCTTGCCAAGAGAAATAATAAAAAGGCGATGGAGGGTTTGAAGACCCTGAAGAGCGATAAAATAGGCGTGGAAAATATCTATAGTAAGATAAGGAGCATCTTCAACCACTATATAGAGGAGGGTGAGCAACAGAGAAAGCAGGCTTATCAGAGATTGAAGGTTGAGTTTGAAGCCAAGGTCCAGCAGGCAATCCAGCAGCAGTTAGGCTCGGTGATGGGGATTAAGATAGACGTTGAAAGACAGCCACAGTTCCAGGAGGAGTGGCGCAAGCTCCAGACCCAGCTGGATTCGCAATACATTAGCCTCTTGGACGAATATAAGCAGGAGCTATCAGCCATAGCCTAAACTATAATGAACGATGAATTATCATCCTTTATAGATGCAGTATATAAGGAGCCTTATTCTCTAATTCGTAATAACTGTATCCATAAATCTTTGAGGATAAAAGCAAAGGCAGAAGAACTGGGGAAAGGAGTCGATTTGCTTTGCTGTATGGCAATAATGCCAGTTAAGAAATGGCATAACTTCCCTCTTATTATTATCCCTCATGTCTATACTGAGATTGATGGTGAAAGGATAGATGTAGCGCTTGACCCTGAATGTGAGGAAAGCTATTGCAAAAATAGTGAGGTGAAGGTTGTTATGCCGGTGAACATTTCCAAGATAAGAAGAATCCTTTGTCGAAGAGTTAGCCCTAGAGGTCATCTATCAAGGGAGGTTGAAGAGGACTTATAATGGATATAGATGACGAAAGGATTAGAGAGGCAATTAGGCACACTGAGATACTAAGACCGCCCAAGCGGAGCCTGGCTACCTTCGGCACTACCAACATATACTACTACCTGGTCACGGAGCCTGCTTACGCCGAGCTAGTAAAGAGTGCCACCGAGACAGTGATTAGAGAGGGTAGAGTGATTGCCGAGAGACCGAAGATTGTAACGCCCTATTACCTTTCCCAGCTTGAAGGATTTAGCTCAGATGCTAAAAGATACTTTGATACGCTAATCAAGTCCTATGGTCCTAACGCCCCCGGCCTGTTTTATACCTACAAGAACGAGCCTAAGGAGCTTACCATTGTATCTGATAGTCTACTATCAGTAGTAGACAGGCTAAATGATGACATTGATAAGCGTGGTGACCCGCTAACCTCCATTATTAGAGGACAAGATGAGCTTTGGGATGTATCATTGATGAAGTTTATCTATGAAATGACCAGAAGCTCTTTACCCAATAATCTATTGCAGATGGAGACCAGAGGACTTTTAGATGTAGACTCCAGTGGTATTCCGGCTGATGCCAGGGTAAGGATTGAGGAGCTTTTTAAGATGGTCTCCAAAGGTGAACTTGAACCAAGCGAGCTAAAAAAGGAGCTCGACCGCTGGGGTCTGTTTGAGGAGTATGAGGATAGATTCTTCACCATTTTCAAAAAGGGGCGATAGTAATCCAAAGCCACAGAAAGATAGGAGCAGCATCACATGTATTATGAGCGAATGATAATACGACCTCCAAGCGAGGCAAACAGTTTTTTGCTTCCGGTAACCATTGGCTGCTCTCATAATAAGTGCACCTTTTGCAGCACCTATATGGGAGTCAAATTCAGAATAAGGCGCCTTGAAGATATCAAGCAGGATGTTGATAAAGTAGCTCAAAATTATAGCTGGAGTTTGAGGCGGGTATTCCTGGAAGACGGAGACGCCCTAATTTGCCCCCAGCATAGACTAGTAGAGGTGATGAACCATCTGAATGAGAAGTTCCCCTACCTAGACAGAGTCGGCACCTATGCTACCCCTCAGGCTGCCCTGCTAAAGAGTATCGATGAACTTAAAGAATTAAACCGGCTTGGGCTTAAGATTGCCTATATGGGCGTGGAGACCGGAGATGAGGAGCTGCTAAAAAAGATTGACAAAGGGGCTAACTATAACCAGATAGTGGAGGCGGGGAGAAAGCTAAAACAGGCCGGGATTACACTTTCTGTTACCGTAATACTGGGTTTGGGTGGCATTGAAGGCAGTGAGAATCACGCTTTAAAGACCGCCAAAATACTCTCCGATATTGACCCTGATTTTGCTGGTGCCCTGACTATACTGCTCGTCCCCGGCACTCCCCTGCACAGGGACTGGGGAAAAGGTAAATTTACGCTCATCTCACCGTTTCAGTCCCTGGAGGAGCTGCGGCTGATAATACAAAACTCCAACTTTACCAATTGCTTCTTCACCGCCAATCACGCCTCAAACTACCTGCCTATTAAGGCACGGTTGCCCGAGCAAAAGGCAGAGGTAATCAAGCTCATAGACGATGTTTTAGCTAAGAGGGATATGTCCCAGCTCCGCCCCGAATTTACTCGGGCTCTATAGCTAAACCAGGAGACGGTTAAAAAGGTGAATATCTCAGTAATTGAAGCCAGAGACATTCCGGAGGCATGGTTTCTTTGCCTGCGCAAGACATTGACCGAGGGATATGAGTATAAGATTGACCGCGGAAGTTACGCCGGTCAGCATCGGAAAGAGCTTGACTTTGTTGTTGTCCAGGTCAGGAACCCAGGAACAAGACCTTTGGTACCCACTGTGCCCCAAGGTGTGCCCCCACCCACCTCTATGGAGTATGTAGAAAGCTATCTTCCCTATCTTATGACCGCACATAAAGGCGAAGGTGAGCAATATACCTACGGTCAATATCTGGAGGAGCAGATACCCCAGGTAATCAGAATGTATAAGAAAGATGGCTATGATACCAATCAGGCTTTTATGGCAGTTGGCAGTAAAGAGTCTATTTCCTTATCAGACCCCCCTTGCCTTAGAGCGATAGATACCAGAATTCGCGACAATAAGCTAAAGTTTATCGTCTATTTCCGGTCTTGGGATTTATGGGCTGGCTTCCCTTCAAACCTGGCAGCCATTCAGCTTCTGAAGGAGTATATGGCGGGGGAGATAGGGGTCGATGATGGAGAGCTCCTCGCCATGAGCAAGGGGTTGCACCTTTATGAATATTCCTGGGAGCTGGCTAGAACTACAGCAGGAATGAGATAGGAGGTCGGATGAAAGACATAGTATCTCCGGAGGTATTGACCGAGTTCCCCGACTATATTCGGGGCGTGGTTATTGCCAGGGGTGTCGATAACAGCGGGGAGAATCAACGACTAGTTGAGCTGCTAAGAAAGGCTGAGCAGGATGCCACCCAGGATGAGTCCCTGCAGGATATTAAAAACCACCCAAGAATAGCCAGTTGGCGGCAGGCTTACTCTGATTTCGGGGCGAACCCCAATAAGTTTTATTCCTCAATTGAGTCACTGGGTAGGCGTGCCCGGCGGGGTGACCATGTAGCCTATATTAATACTCTGGTAGCCCTGTTTAACTACTTCTCCCTCAGGCATATGGTGCCCAGTGGCGGTGATGACCTGGATAGGGTTAACGGGAAGCTGTATCTCACCTTGGCTAAGGGCGATGAGCCCTTTACTCCGCTGGGCTCGGATGTAGTTGAGTATCCA
>DAOWJM010000044.1 GCA_030640325.1 Dehalococcoidia bacterium
ACCGAAGCAACAGGGGGGATAACTGTTGGTATTATACAAGAGTAGCAACAAAAAGTCAAGAGGGTAATTGTCATCACTTTACTATCCCCTCAAATACTCATCTATATCGGCGGCGGAGCGCTTGCCAGCGCCCATAGCGCTAATTACAGTAGCGGCGCCGGTAACTATATCACCACCAGCCCACACTTTGTCTTTTACCGCCTTACCTGTCTCCTCATCAGCCACCACCGTGCCCCACCTGGTTGTCTCCAGACCTTCGGTGGTTTGGGCAATAAGAGGATTGGGGCGAGTGCCCAGAGCCACTATCACCACATCGACATCAATAATGAACTCGCTGCCCTCCTTAACCATGGGACGGCGCCTGCCACTGTCATCAGGCTCACCCAGCTCCATCTCGTAGCACTCCATACCAACCACCCAGTTCTGCTCGTTGCCGAGCATCTGCTTGGGGTTAGTCAGTAGCTTAAACTCAATGCCCTCCTCCATAGCATTCTCCACTTCCTCTCGGCGGGCTGGCATCTCCACCTCAGAGCGGCGATAGACAATATAAACCTTATCAGCGCCAAGCCTGAGGGCACACCTGGCTGAGTCCATAGCCACATTACCGCCACCAATTACCGCCACCCTCCGCCCAACCTTTACCGGTGTATCATACTCAGGAAAGCGGTATGCCTTCATCAGATTGACCCGGGTCAGGAATTCATTTGCCGAATATATACCGTTAAGGTTCTCACCGGGGATGTTCAAAAACATGGGTAGTCCAGCACCAGTGCCCAGGAAAACAGCATGATAGCCACTATTCAGTAACTCGTCTATAGTTACCAATTTACCTATTACTGAGTCCAATTCCAGCTTCACCCCTAAAGAGGCGACATAGTCGACCTCAGCCTGCACAATATCTTTGGGCAATCTGAACTCTGGGATACCATACATTAGCACTCCACCAGCCACGTGTAGCGCTTCAAAGATGGTAACGCTGTGCCCAAGCTTAGCCAAATCAGCAGCCGCAGTTAATCCAGCTGGTCCTGAGCCGACCACTGCCACCCGCTTACCGGTCGGCTTGGGTGAGTCTATTGATGTTGCAGCCCCTATATTAGCCCGCTCCCAGTCAGCCACAAACCGCTCCAAACGACCGATAGCGATAGGCGCGCCTTTTTTAGCCAGAGAGCAGGTAGCCTCGCACTGGGTCTCCTGAGGGCAAACCCGTCCGCAGATGCCGGGCAAGCTATTCTTATCTTTGAGGAGCCTTACTGCTTCAGGCATATCACCCTCGCGGATAGCATTGATAAAACCGGGAATATCTATCTCTACCGGGCAGCCATCAACACAGGCACGCTTGGGGCACTGGATACAGCGGCTTGCCTCTTCTTGAGCCTGCTCCAAACTGTAACCCAAAGCAACCTCATTAAAATTCCTGCCCCGCACTTTGGGGTCTTGCCTGGGCATTGGCACTCGGTTCAAATTAAGTTTTGCCATATACTCTCACCTCAGCGATGAATGCTTCTCTGCCATTGCTCAAAAGAACGCTTCTCTTCATCAAGGTAGATACGCTGACGGGCAAAGAGTAGTTCCCAGTCTACCTGATGCCCATCAAAATCAGGACCATCAACACAGGCAAACTTGGTCACACCGCCAACTGATACCCGACAACAGCCACACATACCGGTGCCATCAACCATTATTGGATTCAGGCTGACAATGGTCTTAACCCCAAAGGGCTCCGTGGTCTTAGCACAAAATTTCATCATGATACTTGGGCCAATAGCAATAACTCGGTCAACCTTCTCCTCACCTTCAAGAAGCTCCTTTAGTGGCTCGGTTACCAGCCCTTTGCGAGCGTAAGAGCCATCATCAGTAGTAACTATGAGCTGGTCACTAACGCTGCGCAGCTCGTCCTCCCAAAAGATAAGTCCTTTATTCCGCGCCCCCATGATGGAAATAACCTTATTACCTTTCTGCCTCATAGCTCTGGCAATAGGCATTATAGTGGCAACGGCAAATCCCCCGGCAACACAGACTACAGTGCCAAACTTCTCTATATGGGTGGGTAAACCTAGCGGTCCGATAAAATCAGCAATGAAATCGCCAGTCTGGAGCAGAGCTAATTTATGCGTTGTAGTTCCCACTTCCATAAAGACGATGGTAACACTACCCTCGTCCCTATCCCAATCAGCAATGGTCAACGGAATACGCTCACCTATTTCATCAATCCTGATGACGACAAACTGCCCTGGCTGAGCCTTCTCAGCTATAGCCGGTGCCGCAATCTTGAAAAGATGAATGTTAGGCACCAGGTCTTGTGCCAACAATATCTTATACAACTGGTGCTCACCCCCTCACCTCAATGCCATCAATAGTTAATTTGATATCATCCATTAGATACACTAAAAAGGCTATCTCTGAGATTGCCTCTTCGAAGATAGCCCCATTCCTCTCTGTGATGGTTGCTCATGTATATTCAATCCATAAAAATAGGATAGCACCAAATGTCAAAAAATTCAAGTCATTTAAGCCATCAACCCCATTGCCTTATTATCATTAAGGGTATATGATAATAAGCACCGTAATCAAAAAGAGAAAGGGGTGATAGGCATCGCCAATTCCTAAAAAAGAATTTGCCAAATTTGATTACCGACATTTCCTGCTCCCACGATAAAGGTCTAGACTGATATCACTAAAAGTAATCTTATGAGGTGTTAATAATGGTCGCCGAACTTATTCACATTGGATTCGGCAATATACTAGCAATGGATAGAGTTATTGCCATAGCTTCGCCAAATTCCGCACCTACCAAACGCACTATCCAAGAAAGGAAAAATAAGGGGCTACTAATTGATATGACCAGTGGCAGAAGAACCAAGGCAGTTATCTTTACCGATAGCGGGCATATTATTTTGGCTGCCCTCGCCCCGGAAACCATTGCTGGCAGATTACAAGTAAGCCGAGGAGGTTCAGTGCTAAGACCAGAGCCAAGCGATGAAAAAGACGAGCCATAAAAGTGAGCCTCCATTTAACCTTCCGTCAAAACAATTACTTATAGTCCTCTCCGGTCCATCAGGGGCGGGGAAGGACGCCGTTTTAAGCAGACTGAAAAAATCGGGCTACCCTGTTGAATTTATTACCACTGTAACCACACGCCCTCAGCGGGCCAGGGAAAAAAATAATGTAGCCTACCACTTTGTCTCCAGAGAAAGTTTCCAGAGGATGATTGAAAACAAAGAGCTACTAGAATGGGCAAATGTCTACGGCAACTGGTATGGCGTGCCTAAGCAGCTAGTCAAGCAAGCGCTGGACAAGGGGCGAGATATAATAGTAAAGGTTGACATTCAAGGAGCAGCTACCATTAAAAAAATCCTACCTCAGGCGGTATTTATCTTCCTCATGCCCCCATCAATGGAAGAACTTGCCACCAGGCTCAAGCAGCGCCATACTGAATCGCCCTTCGACCTAGACCTACGCATAAAAACTGCTGAGGAGGAAATAAAGCAACTACCCTTATTTGACTATGTAGTAGTGAACAAACGGGATGAAATTGACCTGGCGGTATCAGAAATTGAGGCTATCATTACTGCCGAAAAGCGCCGAGTAACCCCCAGGGAAATCAGTTTATAAGCCGATTAGAATATCATCCCCAGCAGCCAGGCAAACAAATAACCTAGCCCCCCACAGATGGGGAAAGTCAGTATCCAGGCAGCGACGATATTGCCTGCCACTCCCCAACGCACCGCAGATAATCTCTTGGTAGCACCTATCCCCATAATAGCTGAACTGACACAATGGGTGGTGCTCACCGGAATACCCAGTAGCGAAGCTGACTCTATAACTGCAGCCGCTGAGAAATTAGCAGCAAAGGCATGAACGGGTTGAAGAGCAGTAACCCTCATTCCCAATGTTCTAATGACCCGCCAGCCGCCAATAGCCGTCCCCGAGCTAATAGCAAATGCTGATATACCTATTACCCACCACGGGATATTATCCCACAGACCAGGCTGATTATAATAAATTACCAGTGCCATAGTGATGACGCCTATGGGCATCTGACCATCATTCTTACCATGGCTATAAGCTAGAAAGGCGGTAGTAAGCCATTGCAGACGGCTAAAGATGACTCTCATCTTAGCTGGGGCACTTCGCCGGAATACCCAAAGAAGAATAACCATGACCGCAAAGCCACCGGCAAAGCCGAGGACAGGAGCCGCAACCACTGCCGACAGCACCCGTTGTAAGACACCCCATTGTATGGCGTCGCTACCCACTACCGCTACCCCGGCGGCAGCTAGCCCGGTAACGAAGCTATGAGTTATGCTTATCGGCAGACCCCAGTAGGTAGCTATAGTCCCCCAGACAATAACCGCGGCTAAACCAGCAATCACTGTTAGATATGAGATTGCATCCGGGACTAAAATCCCTTTGCCAATGGTTCGGGCAACCGCCAGACCGGTGGCAGCACCAGCCAGATTACAAAAAGCAGCCAGTATTATGGCGTCTCTGGGGGAAAGAGCACGGGAGCCAATTGAAGCAGCAATGGCATTGGCGGCATCATTGAAACCATTAACCACACCAAAGCCAATAGCAAAGGTAATAATAAGGAGAAGAAGCCAGAGGGAGGGTTCAGGCATGCTTGAGGGCTACCCCTTCAAGGACATCAGCCACATCCTCACACCTATCGGTGGCGCTCTCCATATGCTCGTAAATCTCGCGCCACTTGATAATATCAGCAATATCTGCAGAATCAGCAAAAAGCTCAGCCATCGCTGAGCGGAATACCCTATCAGCTACATTCTCCAATCGATTAATCTCCACACATCGTTTGAGAACCTGGCTTAACACAATACGCTTCCGGAACTGAGGCAACGCTTTTTCCACTTCCTCCGTTGCCTGCACCAAGATATCAGCCAGCTCCTTAGCCCTCTGTCCCGGGCGGTCCACCTTATAGATAAGCATGGCATCAGCCGCAGCCTGAATAAAGTCGGTCACATCATCCAAGACATTAGCCAACTGGGCTATATCCTCCCGGTCAAATGGTGTGACAAAGGTGCGATGTAGCCGTGCCATAATCTCATGGGTGATAGTGTCCCCCTGGTGCTCCAGCTCAGTTATCTCACTCACTTTCCCCTCAACATATTCCCAGGTATCAACCATCTCCTTGAGCTGGTGAGCTGCCTTTACCATATTCTGGGCACTCTCTTGAACCAGGTCGAAAAACTTCTCCTCACGGGGAATAAAAGGAAACCTCACGCTCTAATCCTCCTTTGCCCACAGAAGGCATAATTAAAATAAACAACAGTTCTGAAGTGGGAGGTGTGAAAAGGGAAATTTGCCATATCGATTCCACTGTGAGTTTAGTTGAGAGGTATGTAATTGTCAAGCAATAGAAATTGTTGACAGCCAGCGCATAGAGGCATAAAATTCTCCAATTGTGAGCTATGTTATATAGTGGTAAAATCAAGCAACTGATGAGATATGTTCAATAGTTGGCGACCCAAACCTGGCGACAAGATTTTCCGTCCACGACGAATTAG
>DAOWJM010000155.1 GCA_030640325.1 Dehalococcoidia bacterium
GCATATTCGCAGGTGGGCTATAGCCGGGGTGGAGAGAACAGCCAGAGTAATACGTATATCAGGAAAATTGCAGCCCAGGTTGGTGGCTGCCTGCTGGATATTATGAAGTTCGCCAGCTATAGTCTCCATAGGTTGGGCGGAGATTTGTCCTGCCACGGGAAGCGATATCTCAGCCAATATTCTATTGCCCGCACACACCACCATGCCCCCGCTTAATTCCTTAACCCTATTTACCGCCTGCGCCATATCGCTTTCATCAGCACCGACCACTATAATATCGTTACAATCCCAGACAGCACTGGTGGCAATAGCCCCGCGCTTGAGTCCAATCCCTCTAATTAAGCCAACGAAGGTCTTACCTGTCCGGTGAGACCTCTCAATAGCGGCTACCTTTAATATACCCTTACTGGTATCGGGCTTGAGCTGACCGTCTGACACCGGCATATCGATGAACTCTTCCCTGGTGACTAAATTGGTGACCTGGTCTATTAGCCTGACTTTTACCTGACTGCGGCTGCTTTCCACCGGGATAGCAAAGTCACTGGCGGTAAAATCCTTGGCTAGATGTATGCTGTTTTGGATTGATTTGGGGTAATGGTGTTTTCTGGGCAGCACAACTGGTTGACCATTTTGGGCAACAACCTGCCCGTTACTGATAACACATTCAGCCTGGATAGTCTCTAGGTCTGGGATAATAACAATATCAGCATACTTGCCCGGGGCGATGCCACCGATAATGTCATCTATAGCGAAGTGCTGGGCGGTATTTATCGTTGCCATCTGTATAGCCTGAATAGGACTGAAGCCGAGGTCGATTGCTTTTTGCACCACGAATTCCATATATCCATCGCTGATAAACTGCCGAGGTCCTAAACCGTCGGTTGATAGTGCCAGCCGTGTGAAATCGATATTTTCACTCCTTATCTGGGAAATGGCTTCCAGCTCCCTCCTTATTTCGCCTTCCCTTATCAATACAAACAGCCCCAACCTCAGCCTTTCCATAACCTCTTCAGCGCTGATTGATTCATGGCAGGAAGAGACGCCAGATGAAATATAGGCTTGCAGCTTGCTGCCCCTGGCACCAGAGCTGTGCCCATCAACCTTCTTACCCCACTTTATTGTCTCAGTGATAAGGTCAAGGATTCTTCGGTCGCCACCAACCACTCCAGCCCAGTAAGGCTCACCTAAGCCGATAACCCCACTTCGTCCGAGTAGTTTACGCAGTTCATCAACGGTGATGGCATGTTCTTCAGTTACCGGGCTTATGGTGACCATCGGTGGAGCGGTAATAAAGACTTTTATCGGTTGGTTTTTGGCAGACCTCAAAAATTGAATAACCCCCTCATACCCCAGAACGGAGGCAATGTTGGAAGTCTCAGTGATAATAGTGGTAGTGCCCCCCTTGATAGCATACCTTAATACCTCACTTATAGAATACATGCAGTCTATATGAGTGTGACCATCGATAAGCCCGGGTATCAGTGTCTTACCGGCGGCGTCAATGACCCTGGTTGAGGAACCAATAGCTTTACCAGCATCTTTGCCCACATAGGCTATTTTGTCACCCTTAATAAGGACGGTATCTCCTTCAAGCACCTCCCCGGTGTAAACATTCGCTACAGACCCGTTAACTATAGCCGAATCAGCCTCAGCCTCCCCCAAAGCCACTTTCATCAGTTCACGCCTATGCTGACCATTTCCATCCATGCTGTCTCATTATATAGTCTCTGAAGTAAAATTGCGATTGCTGATGTCATAGACAGCCGGCTGGGAACGATGATAAAATGCCAGATAGCTTTGTTCGCGGAGGAGTAGTTGAATAAGGATAAGCTCAAGGAGTTCGAGGCTATGTTCAATCCCCAGTCCATCGCCGTAGTTGGGGCTTCCTCAGGGAGGAAAATAGGTGGAGCGGTAGTTCGTAATCTCCAGCTCTCCGGCTACAAGGGCAAAATCTTTCCCGTAAACCCCACCGAGAGAGAAATCCTGGGGCTCAAGGCTTATCCCAGCGTCAGGGAGATACCAGAGCCGGTGGACTACGCCATTATAATGGTTCCGGCAGCGGTGGTCCTCGGGGTAATCGACGATTGTGCTGCCAAGAGGGTGAAGGTGGTTCAGCTATTCACTGCCGGTTTTTCCGAAACCGGGGAGGTAGAACCGATAAGATTGGAGAGGGAGATGGTGGCTCGAGCTAGGCGAGCTGGCATTCGCCTCCTTGGTCCTAACTGTGTGGGTATTTCGGTTCCGGCTAAGCGGATACCAGTGGAGACCACAGGGGTTGTGGGACAACCCGGGGATATCACCATACTGGCTCAGAGCGGAGGGCATACTGAGACTCTAGCCAGTGCAGGATTAAGCCGTGATATTCGCTTCAGCAAGCTCATCAGCTTTGGTAATGCCTGCGACCTCAATGCCATAGATTTTCTGGGGTATCTGAAGCAAGACCCGGAGACCAGGATTATAGCCCTCTATCTGGAGGGTATCACCGATGGTCGACGGCTATATCAACTGCTAGCCGAAATTTCCCCAATTAAGCCGGTGGTGCTACTAAAGGGAGGCAGAACCGAAGTGGGGAGAGAAATGGCTATGTCCCACACTGGCTCCCTGGCTGGCTCAGCAGCGGTATGGAAGGCAGCCATGAAACAGGCGGGAGTCATTGAGGTGTCCACCCTTGAGGAGATGGCAGATACACTAATGGCGCTTCAGGAGCTACCACCTATAGCTGGCAATAGGATAGCCATCGTCTCCCAGTTGGGAGGTGGGGCTGGCGGGGCTGGGGTCTTAGCCGCCGATGTCTGCACCAGTCTTGGTCTGGAGCTACCACCCTTTCCCGGGGAGATAAAAGATAAGCTCAAATCCATAATCAATGCTCCCGGCAGCATCCTGCGCAACCCCCTGGACTTGAGCCTGGTGGGTCGTCAGCCAGCACTGCTGCGGAAGGTGCTGGAACTACTAGCTGGTCTTGCTGATATTGATTTAATAATGCTCAACGAGCGACCCACCTTTCTACTGGCGCTGGTATCAAAGGCTGAGCTTCAAGCCATAAACGATGTGCTGGTGGACTTCCAACATAGCGATGAAAAGCCTCTGGTGGTGATATCACCGCCGGGGGGTATGCATGAGAAGGAGAGAGTAAAGGTAGAGAGGAGGCTATCACAAGCCGGCATCCCAATTTATCCCAGTTTTGAGCGTGCCGCAAAGGCAATGGCTAACATTATTAGATACTGGGGGTTTAGAAGTAGGGCCTAAAGCCATCTTCATTAGCTCATATTTTAGTAAATTTTGAGGCTTTGTCTTTGCTAACGAACTGAACAAGCTTTTCCCAGTCTATGCTTCCATCGGGAAAGCAAAAATCCTTGATAAACTCTGCGGTGAACCTGTTTATTGCAGCATCCCATGCAGGCGCATATTCCTTTCTGTGTTTAGCTGGCTCATCCTTCATAAGCCTACCTAGCTTGAGGTAAAAGTCAGGGTCACCGGTGATCTCAGTCCAGAATGCCTGACCTGAACGATCTCTATAGATACGATCTTTAGTTGGCTCGCTTTTCAGACGACCATAGCCATGTCCCAAGATAGGGTCATACTGTTTGTGGAGTTTATACAGGCGACTACGAACAGCAAGAAATTCTTGGGATTGGCGCTTTTTCTGGCTAGCGTTATAGGGATACGGCCCAGATTTTAATGCCACAGCGGTTATGCGTTCCTCTGATTCGATCACAAAATCTACTCCCTCAGCGTCTGAAACCTTGCTTCCTGAGGCAATCCGGGCAATAGGCTCAAAGAAAGCATCGCCGAATATGGTTTCGTCTGAGGCACTTATGTAATCAGCAAGCACACGCTCAACGATTTCTGAAGCCTTTTGAATCCCCAGCGCCTTGAACAAGTATGGATTCTTCCTGCGGAGAAAAGCCTGGAGCCTTAGCTCCCTCACTTTTTGTAGACGCCGCTCATAGAAGTCTCGGAGACATCTGCTTATTAGGGATTCTAGCTCTTCTGTGTTCATTCTTTTCCTTTTCTATTGCTTCGATTGCCAAATCATGGTATCTCTTCATCATTTCGATGCCTATATAATATCTATTCAGCTCAATACAAGCCACCGCTGTTGTTCCAGACCCAATGAAAGGGTCGAGAACCAAATCCCCTTCGTCAGTAAAAAGCTTAATGAACCAAGTTGGCAGAGAGAGCGGGAATGATGCGCTGTGCCCACGGTTCGCACACTCTGTAGCTAGGTGCAAGACATTTGTCGGATAGGCATATTCCCTTCCGAGCCAGTGAGAAATATTTTTGCCGAAGCCGCTACCTACATGTGATTCGTCGCGAATTTGGTCGGTGTCACTCAGCTTTGCTAGCCTCCCGTTTGCCCAATCGCCCACAGGCACCATAACCGCTTCTTGAAACATCTTGAATCGCTTTTGCTTAGTAAACTGCAAGCACCGTTCCCAAGCATCTCTGAATCGGTTGTGCCACTTGCCAGGGTAACAATTCTTTTTGTGCCATATATACTCCTCAGTCCAAAGCCAGCCTTGCTTTTTCATAGCAAGGATTAGCTCTAAGACATAGGTCTGGCGCTCGCCATTAACAGCTCGCTCTTTGATATTCAGAATGAAGGAACCTTCAGGCTTCAGGACACGCTTGAGTTCATGGGATATAGGTAGGAACCATTCCACATAGTGCCTGATGGGGACCCCCTTGTAAGTCTTCTTTCGATTATCGGCATAGGGTGGAGATGTAAAAATTAGGTCGAAACAGGCATCAGGTAGTCCTTTCAAAACGGTAAGACAATCTCCGTGGATAATCTTATCAATTTCCAGTGTTCTCCTAGAGGTATGCTCTTCGTAGCTTGGCTCCATTGCGTTAACCATTTGCTCTCCACCTTTGCTTGATAGCAATCAATCTTATTATACACGCTTCCGTGTATTTTGTCAAGGGTCTTTATTTAGCACTTAGTATACCCACAGGTGGGGCAGATGAAGCAGCCTTCTTGATAGACCAGCAGGTTGCCACACTCAGGGCACTGCCCAGCCAGGTTCTTGGCTAAGC
>DAOWJM010000020.1 GCA_030640325.1 Dehalococcoidia bacterium
AATAAAAATAGTTACCGATAGCAGTGCTGACCTGCCTGACCAGCTAGTTCAAGAGCTGGGGATTACCGTAGTGCCCTTATATGTGCGTTTTGGAGAAGAGGTCTACCGGGAACGGGTGGACATTACTGATGAAGAGTTTTATCAGAGGTTGTTACACGGTACCGTCCACCCTGTTACCATTCAGCCCAGTCCTCAGGATTTTGCCGATGTTTACCAGAAGCTGTCTCAGGAGGCTGATGGGATTGTTTCCATCCATATCTCTGCCAAACTAAGTGGCACCTATAATTCAGCGCTGATGGCTAAGGAAATGATAGAGAAAAAGTGCCCTATTGAGGTGATTGACTCACAACTAATAAGTGTCAGTCTATGGTTGGTAGATATAGTTGCTGCTACCACAGCCAAGGCTGGAGCAGGTTTGCAGAAGGTGGTGGAAGAGGTAAAGCAGGCCATCCCTAAGATACATCTCCTGGCTCTCTTTGATACCCTCAAATACCTCCAGCTGGGTGGGCGTATCGGTAAGTCAAAGGCACTCCTGGGCTCAATATTGAATGTGAAACCTATGATAACACTGAAAGATGGAGAGACGGCACCGGTTGGTCAAGTTCGCAGTCGTGCCAAAGGTATAGACCGGTTATTTGACTTTGTGAAGAACGCCACAAACATTCAGGATTTAGCCATTGTCTATAGCACTACACCTGATGAAGCCCAAGCCCTGGCCGAGCGCATAGACCCTATATTCACTAAGGAGCGGATTAAAATTGCCAGGGTAGGAACTACACTGGGGGTGCACGCTGGACCTGGCTTTCTGGTTGTAGCCTTTAGAGAAGCGTAGCCAGTTAGCTGGGCGATTGGAACCCACGCTAGTTCTTCAATTATAGGACGGCTGCCTCCACACTTTTTGTCCTTTGGTCACAGGGTCAATGGGTAAGATGTATCCTCATCTGCCCGTCGCTTATGTTCTCCAATCACTATTCCACTGTAGGTCATCTGACTATACCTCAAAAAAGAGGACGTTTTTGACCCCTTTGTGGTAAAATTGAGGTCAAATATGCTTGTGGAAGGAGGGCAACATGACTAAATTTGCTTGGGCGTGGACTTGGTTTGCCTTTCTACTGGCGCTGAATATTGCTATCCCCTGGTTTGTCCTCACCCGTGTTGAAAAGATGAGCGCTGTCTTTCTGTTCTGGACAGTATGGGTAGCGGTGGCTATTATCAGTGCCTTTGTAATCTTCCTTAAATGGAGGGAGGTGGAGCGATGAGCGCTGCCTTTTGGGTATGGTTTGGTATCGCCATCTATATAGCTGTGGGGTTAGCCATCGCCATAATGGCAAGACGGCAGTTGGGAGCCGGGATGAGCGAATTCTTCCTGGCAAACCGCAGGCTCGGTGGCTTTATTTCGGCTCTGACCTACAGTGCTACCACCTACAGTGCTTTTATGATGATTGGTCTGGCTGGTTTAACCTATTTCAGCGGGGTTGGCGCCCTGGGCTTTGAGTTAACCTATCTTTGTGGGATGTTTATGATGGTCTTCTTCCTTCCTCGCTTTTGGTTGGTGGGAAAGAAGTATGGCTATGTCTCACCTATGGAACTTCTGAGCGACCGCTACCAGAACAAGTGGGTGGGGGCTACAACCGCCATACTAGCCCTCGTCTTTCTGGTTCCTTACGGGGCAGTCCAATTGATGGGCGTTGGCTACCTGATGAACGGCATTAGCCAGGGGGTAATCCCGGTAGTAGCCGGGATTATAATTGCTGTGGTCTGCGCTATCGCCTGGTCAAGCATTGCCGGTCTGCGCTCGGTTGCCTGGACTGACGCCTTCCAGGCCCTAATCATGATTGTGGTTTCTGCCGCTGTTCTGGGAGTTGTGGTTGCTGCCTTAGGTGGATTCGGCTCCTTTTTTGGCAAGCTAGAATCAGCCGTACCGGGGCTGTTAACTGTGCCTGCTGCCAAAGGGGCGTGGAACATCAACATGTTTATTGGACTTGCTCTCCCTTGGCTCTTCTTCTTAATATCAAACCCTCAGGTAAGTCAGAGGCTTTTCATTCCCAAATCGGTCACCGCTATGAAGCAGATGCTCGGTGGCTTCCTCATCTTTGGCTTCATCTATACACTGGTATCGGTATTATGGGGGTTCAGCGCCACTTTGCTGGTTCCTGGATTGGAGAAGGGAGACCTGGCTACACCCACACTTCTAGCTCTGCCCATAATACCTATGGGTTTAGCCATAATTGTCATGATTGGTATCACGGCGGCAGCTATTTCCACCATTGATTCCATCCTGTTAACCCTGTCTTCGGTGTGGGCTCGCGATATCCACAAAGGTCTAATCAACCCCAAGATTTCGGAGGCAGGGGAGCTCAGGGTGGGGCGGTGGGTTATCCCTATTATGGCAATCATTGCCTTTGTTTTCGCTTGGTGGGCTGCTGGGAAAACTGGGTTAGCCTTCATGATTGCCCCCCTTTCCGCAGCCGCTTCAGCCGGTCTTTTGATGGCAGTGCCAACTATATTTGGAGCCTTTTTCTGGAAGAGGGCAACAGCCACCGGTGCCATTGTCAGCTGTATCGTTGGTGCCATTGTTGTCCTGCTTTTCCAGTTTACAGGTTGGAAGCCTTTAGGCTGGTGGCCGGGGGTATGGGGATTTATCGTTTGTGTTGTTCTCTTTATTGGCGTCAGTCTAGCTACCAAACCGCCAAAGGAGAAAGCGGAGGAGTTTATCGGCTATCTCCGAGAAGCACTGAAAAAGGGGAATTTTATCTAAAATTCCTTAATATAAAAAGTGGCAGCGGAGGGATTTGAACCCACGACCAAAGGCTTATGAGTCCTCTGCTCTACCACTGAGCTACGCTGCCGTAGGCAGAATATAGCACGCTTAAGCTATGCTGTCAATTTCCTCTCGGTTTTCGGGGCTGGTTATCTCACTCAAAATACCTTTTTAATCTATCAGGTAATTTGCTCTTATCGTTGGTAGCTGGGGTTATGGGAGGTTGACCGTTAGCCTCCATAATAGCCCTCCCTTCGGGACTCAGTAGAAAATCAATCCAGGCAATGGCTATCTCCTGGCGTGGGAAATTCTTGGGGATGGTTACCCCATAAACTATGGGTTTACCCTTTTTGGTCAGGAATTCCCCCGGCTTTTTACCTTTAACCTTTACCTCTGCCCTGGCATAGTAGTCTTTGAACTCCTCGCTGGAGAGGTCAATCTGCGGAGGCAAGTCAACAAAGTTAAGCTTGTGTTGTGCTGCCACCGAGGAATACTCAAAGGCGTAGTCCAGGTCGCCCGACTCCAGCAGGGCAATAAGGTCTACCGATTTCGGTCTCATTATATCTTTATTCTCAGCCCCGTAGAGCTTGCTATATAGCCCGGGGGCATTATAGAAGTCTTCGGCTAACTGCCACACCATCAGGGTTCGGTAGCCACAGG
>DAOWJM010000111.1 GCA_030640325.1 Dehalococcoidia bacterium
AGGTTATAGCATATCTTGCACCCGCTGCATAACTCTTCATCGATGACAGCAGTGGCAGCCTCAATCTCTATTGACCCAGCACTAATCATAGCCAGAGCCCGGGCAGCAGCCGCTGAAGCCTGAACCACGCTGTGGGGTATATCCTTAGGCGATTGACAGCAGCCCACTACGAAAATGCCATCGCTCATTGTAGCTACTGGGTCAAGCTTGGGATGCTTCTCCAAAAAGAAGCCATCGGCGCTCCGGCTAACCGAAAACAGCCTGGCAACCTCTTCAGCATCTGCCCTCGGTTGAAGAGCCGTACTCAACACCACCATATCAACAGGGACACGGCGCTGACGACCGATGAGGGTATCCTCGCTAACTATGATAAGCTTGCCCTGCTCCTCAGGGCTTTCAGTTACATCGGTTACCTCGGCAGGGCGACCGCGAATAAACATTGTGCCTTCATCCAGAACGCGGTTATAGAACTCCTCAAACGCTTTGCCCACACACCTGAGGTCAATATAGAATTCATAGACCTGAGCTCCAGGAACATGCTCCCTTATCAGGTGGCCGAACTTCATGGAGTACATACAGCACACCTGTGAGCAATACTCGTGATACTTCTCATCCCGACTGCCCACACAGTGGATAATGCCCACTGTCTTTGGATGGGAGCCATCCTTTAATAAAACCTCACCGCTGGTTGGTCCTGAGGCATTAATCATCCTCTCAAACTCAAGGGCAGCGATTACATTATCCAGACGCCCATAGCCATAATGGTAGAGCGGAGATGGGTCAAAGGAATCATAGCCAGTGGCTATGATTATATTACCGACCTCCACCTCCACCGTTTCCTCCTCCATCTCCTGATTGATTGCCCCGGCTTCGCATGCCTTAATACACTCCATACACTCCGAGCACACGCCACAGTTCAAGCAACGCTTGGCTTCCTCAATAGCTGCCTTTTCATCAAAGCCTAGGTCAACCTCAGCAAAGCCTCCCCGCTTCTTCAGGTCAAGTATTGGCATAGCCTGCCTTGCCCTTGCTTCCACCCCCTCCTTTGATACCTCTTTTACCCTTTTAATAGGGGTGGGCCTTCCCTCTTTTAGGTCAACTCCCCTTAGGTAGCGGTCTATAGAGATGGCTGCTTCCTTACCCGCAGCAACAGCAGCAATGACATCCGAAGGACCGGAAACCACATCGCCGCCGGCAAAAACACCTTCAATGTTTGTCTGCAAGGTGGCTGGGTCAACAACGAGAGTCCCCCATCCAGTATATTCAAGCTCCTTGGGAAGCATTGCCTTATCCACCCCTTGTCCAATGGCGATAATCACGCTATCAACGTCCATATTGAATTCCGAGCCCTTAATAGGCACCGGGCGCCGCCGACCGCTGGCATCAGGGTCGCCCAGCTCCATCTGAATACATTGAATGCCAGTTAGTCGGTCATCCTTAGTCAGGACTCTAACCGGTGCCGCCAAGATGTGGAGATTTATTCCCTCCCGCTCTGCTTCATCCACCTCAGTGCTGACTGCAGGCATTTCGGCTCGGGAGCGACGATAGACAATTGAAACCTCCCTCGCTCCTAAGCGTTTGGCTACCCTGGCTGCATCCACAGCAGCATTGCCGCCGCCTATAACTGCCACCCGCTCCCCAAGGTCAACCTTAATCCCTGAACTCGCCTGTTTCAGAAAGTCGAGGGCGTGGATTACACCCTTGGCGTCTTCATGAGGGATACCCATCTTCTGGCTTATCCCAGCGCCAGTAGCCAGAAATATCGCTTCATAGCCCTGATTGAAGATGCCCTCAAGGTTCTCCATCGGGGTATTGGTCTTTACCTCCACCCCCAGCTCCTCCACATAGCTGATTTCATTATCCAACACCTTATTGGGTAACCTGTATTCAGGAATACCATAGCGCAACAGACCACCGCTCTGGGGGGCAGCCTCAAAAACGGTAACCGGATACCCCTCTCTTATCAGGTCGTAGGCACAAGCTAAGCCCGCTGGACCTGAGCCAATAATAGCTACTTTGTCTTCCTTTGTCCTTTCAATTGGGGTTGCCTTTTCTCTCCCCACACTCAGCTCATAGTCAGCCATAAAACGCTTCAAAGAGCGGATGGACACTGGCTCATCAACCTTCCCCCGTTCGCACTCCGATTCACAGGGATGGGTACAGACCCGCCCACAGACCCCAGCAAAGGGCATAGTTCGCCGCAGCACCTCAAGAGCCTCCTTGAACTTGCCCTGAGAAATAAGGGCTATATACCCCTGGGCATTGACTCCTGCAGGACAGGCAACTCGGCAGGGTGGGTAGCCCCGCTTATCGACAGCAAAAACATTGGGCACAGCTTGAGGAAAAGGTCTATAAATTGCCTTCCTCTGACCTAATCCGAGGTCAAACTCGTTAGGTACCTCAACGGGACACACATTAGC
>DAOWJM010000078.1 GCA_030640325.1 Dehalococcoidia bacterium
GGTCTTTTGGCTGGTATCCCTGAGCGGCGGGGGTAAAGCTCTGGAGTTGGCGATACCTTATCAATTACTATTAACTGGCGCTCATCGGCGAACTCTTCCAGGTCAATCCTTCTCACCTCCAGCAGGTTACCGCCCAATAGTCCAATTGCCTTATTTGCCCTGTTTATTTCCGGGTCAATAGTCCCCTTTTTCTGAGCGATAAAGCTACCACCAATGGCACAAAAGGGTAAGGCTAATTCAACCAGAGTAGGTAGTGGGGCAACAGCCCGGGAAAGTACCAGCTCAAACCGCTCACGATATTGAGCCTCATGGGCAACATCCTCAGCTCGACCGGCTAAAATTTCAACATTATCCAGCCCAAGTTTATGGGTAATATGGTGCAGGAAGGCTGCTTTTTTAGCTGTAGCCTCAAGCAACACCAGCTTTATATCGGGGAAGGCAATCTTGAGCGGGATTCCCGGTATGCCAGCACCGGTGCCGACATCAATAAGGTGGAAATCCACACCAGTTTTCGCTTGCTGCCAGCCTAAGGTCACGGTGAGAGAATCGAGGAAGTGCCTTATTTGCACCTCCTCATAGCCAGTTATAGCGGTAAGGTTCACGCGCTTATTCCAATCCAGCAGCTCATGATAGTAGATGTCAAATTGCTCAAGCTGCCTTGGCTCAAGCTCCAGCCCCAATTTTTTAGCTCCGGAGTTAAGCTTTTGCATATATAGAATTATACCATTGCCGCCGTAGACGGGAAAGCTACCCAAGAGTAAGGAGTTCGAAGAGAGGCTTCGCCTCTCTTCCATAACGATTCCCCCTCTCCTTCGAAGGAGAGGGGGATTAAGCGGGTTCCCAGGAAAATCGAAGATTTTTCTGGGTGTTTAAAGGGGATGAGGTAGATAGATAATCTCATAGGAAGGCACATTGCATTTTAGCCAAGCCTATGTTATATTATGTATTAGAGTGAAATAAAATTTAACCGCTAGGGGTGCTTAACCGCTGAGAAGCAGTTTAGTGCTAACCCTGGGAACCTGATCTCGGTAATGCGAGCGTAGGGAAGCGGCAGTGATTTAGACCAAGGGTCTAGCATGATAGCCGAAGCCCTTGGTTTTATTTTTGTGGAGGCAGATATGACTCAACTGGAATTGGCAAGAGAAGGCATTATTTCACCTCAAATGAGCCTGGTGGCGGAGCATGAGGGGGTAGAGGCTGAGTTTATTCGCCAAGGTGTGGCTGAGGGGACAATAGTTATCCCAGCCAATATCAAGCACGCCAACCTCGTTCCTTGTGGCATCGGTCAGGGACTTAAGACCAAGGTCAATGCCAATATCGGGACCTCCTCTGACTTTGGCGATATAGATACCGAGCTGGAAAAGCTGCGAGTGGCTATTGATTGTGGTGCCGATACAGTCATGGATTTAAGCACCGGTGGTGATATATCAGCTATTCGGCGGACTATTATTGCCTCCAGCCCCCTACCAATAGGAACAGTGCCTATTTATCAGGCAGGGATTGAAGCCATAGCCAGACACGGGGCTATAGTCAAAATGAGTGTTGATGACCTATTCTCAGCCATTGGAGAGCATGCCCGGGATGGCGTTGATTTTGTAACAGTGCACTGTGGTGTCACCCAGTCAGCCGTTGACCGGCTTAGACAACAGGGGAGGGTGGCTGATGTGGTCTCCCGAGGCGGAGCTTTTCTGATAGGCTGGATGCTCCATAATGAGCGCCAAAACCCCCTTTATGAATATTATGACCGTTTGCTGGAGATAGCCAGACAGTTTGATGTTACCCTCAGCCTTGGTGATGGCATGCGTCCCGGTTGCCTGGCTGATGCCACTGACCGGGCTCAGGTTGAGGAATTGCTTGTTATTGGAGAGCTGGTAACCCGAGCTCGGCAGGCTGGGGTCCAGGTAATGGTTGAGGGTCCGGGGCACATGCCCCTGAATCAGATTGAGGCTAATGTTCGGTTAGAGAAAGCTATCTGCAATGGGGCTCCTTTCTATGTGCTAGGTCCACTGGTAACCGATGTTGCTGCTGGCTATGACCATATCACCGGAGCCATAGGGGGGGCTATTGCTGCCGCCGCTGGTACCGATTTTCTATGCTATGTAACCCCAGCGGAGCATCTCTCCCTACCTGACCCTGAGGATGTAAAGCAAGGGGTTATCGCCTCGCGCATTGCCGCTCATGCCGCTGATATAGTTAAAGGGGTAAAGGGTGCCCAGGAGTGGGATAGGGAGATGTCCGTGGCACGAAAGAAGCTTGACTGGGAGCAGCAAGCCAGACTGTCCTTAGACCCTGAGCTATCTCGCCAGGTTCATAGCAAGCATACCTCTGCCGGCGCAGCCTGCAGTATGTGCGGTGAGTTTTGTGCTATGGCACTAATGGAAAAATTTCTAGGCATCTCAGCGCCCAGGTCTGGCTTCTAACCTAATAGAGAGGAGAGATTGAGATGACATTATTTCACCCTGTTAGAGAAAGGGAGGTGGCTAAAGCTATTGTGAGCAGCTTCTTACAGCAGTTTGAGGAGTATGTTGATAGCGATGTCACTATTGTTGGTGCTGGTCCCAGCGGACTGGTAGCTGGGAGAGAGTTGGGTAAGGCTGGGCTTAAGGTTTTGATTATAGAGAGAAACAACTATCTGGGTGGCGGCTTCTGGGTTGGTGGTTATTTTATGAATAAGGTTACCCTGAGAGCACCAGCCCAGGAGATTCTTGATGAGCTGGGTGTGCCCTATTCCACCGCCAGTGAAGGTCTATATGTGGCTGACGCCCCCCACGCCTGCTCTAGACTCATTGCTGCTGCCTGCGACGCCGGGGTTAAGTTTTTTAGCCTGACTATCGTCGAAGACCTGGTGGTTCGTGAAGATAACAGAGTAGCCGGGGTAGTGATTAACTGGAGCCCTATCGTCCATCTCCCCAATGAGGTTTCAGCCCTTGACCCAATACCCCTGGAAACAAAGGTGGTGATTGATGCTACCGGTCATGATGCCGGTGTAGCTAAGAAACTGGTGCAGCGGGGGCTGCTCAAGATGGCTGGAGAAGGAGCACTGTGGATTGATAAATCGGAGGATGCTGTGGTAGAGCGCACTGGTGAGGTCTATCCCGGATTAATTGTCACTGGTATGGCGGTTGCCAATGTTTATGGATTACCCCGCATGGGTCCTACCTTTGGCGGTATGCTTCTCTCAGGAAAACGAGCGGCTGAGGTTGCCATAGAGATTGTGCGAAGGTCA
>DAOWJM010000042.1 GCA_030640325.1 Dehalococcoidia bacterium
GCCGATTTCTTGAGAGCAGCTAAGACAGCCTCTATCTTTGCCCGTGATGGCAGTGGCATTGTCCGCTTGGTGGTAGCCCCTGGTGGTGAGCTAACCCCGGGCAAGGTAATAGTTTCAGCCAGGTCGGAAGAGATTGGTGATGATGTTGGTGAGATTGATGCCACCGTCGAGGGCGAGGAGGCGAAGATTGCCTTCAATGGCAAATATCTAACTGAGGTGCTGAGTGTGCTTCACGAGGCGCAGGTAGCCCTGGAGACCACCAACCCATCAAGCCCGGGCGTTGTCCGCCCAGTAGGGGTAGATAACTACGTCCATGTGGTCATGCCGATGTTCGTCCAGTGGTAGCTCTTTTCGCATCTGACAGATTGGTTTTCTTCAAGGCTAACGTAGCAATAGCAAGCTACCTGCCATGACCAGCATGCCAGTCGCCACCCCTATGATGACGAGGTGCTCGTGACCGTATCGGTGAGCCAGGGGGAGTATCTCGTCCAAGCTTATAAAAATCATCATGCCGGCTACGAAAGCGAGGAGACTTGATAGAAGCGCTGGGGTGAGGAAGGGGAGTAGTATTGCGTAGCCGATGATAGCGCCTACAGGCTCGGCCACCCCCGCTAGGAATGATATGGTGAAAGCCCGGCGACGACTGCCTGTGGCGTAGAAGATGGGCACCGATATCGCGATGCCCTCGGGAATATTGTGGATGGCGATAGCCACAGCTATCATTATCCCGAAGGCGATATCACCAGTAGCGGCACAGCTAAAAGTGACCAACCCCTCTGGAAAGTTGTGGATAGCGAGACCAAGGGCGACAAAGATACCAGACCTCATAAGGGTTGACTGTGAAGGAGCTGCAAGCTTGGAGGGCAAGCCTGATTTCTCCTGCAGTTCTACATGCTCTTCCTCATACTCATGGGGAACAAGTATATCTATCACTGCAATAACCAATATGCCGATGAAAAATGCTATATTGGCGGTGAGAAAGCCAACATCTGCGATAGCTGTTCTGAGGAGTTCGGCGAAAGAGATGTAGAGCATTACCCCTGCAGAGAAGCCAAGCAGGACGGCTAAATAGGAGTATTTTGGTCTCCGGATAAAGAAAGCAATGGTGCTGCCTATTCCAGTGGATAACCCAGCCAGGGTAGTAAGCAGCATGGCAAATGGTAGGTTAATTTCCACAATATCGCCCAATCTAGCTTATGAGATAAAGCTCTCGGACAATTACCAAACACTATGTCTTTTTCTTGGGATTTCTGGGGAACCACCCTCTCTCAACCCGCTTCCTCTGCTTGAAGAGTTCAACAACGCCCCACAATAGAGTAGCTCCCAAAATCCCAAGGCTACCTGAGAGAAGTATGCTATCCGTGAAGCAAGAGGCTATAACCAGAAGAGAACCAACGGCGAGCAGCCCAGGCCATGATTTACTTCCCCAATAATATTCCCATTTGATAACGAGCATATGGCCTAATCCCACTGCCAGTATCATGGTACTTCCCATTGCTAGACCGTAGAAATTCATTTTGACCTCCAAACTTGGCACATGGTTTCTAGCATAGCTGGAGGTTGAGCAGAATTCAAGCTCGGGGGAGGAACTTGCCTCCTCCCCCTCTTTTTTAACTCACGAAAAGCCTTCCGACCTGAAAGATTAGGGTGGCAGCTATCCAGGCAACTACGGTGGTGTAGAGGGCGGCAAACCCAGCCCACTTCCAGGAGTTGGTCTCACCCCGGATGACACCGATAGCAGCCACGCAGGGGACATAGAGCAGGCAGAAGACCATGAAAGCAAAGGCAACCAGTGGCGTCCAGCCAAGCTGGGCAGCAATAGCCCCACCTAAAATTCCTTCCTCAACGGCAAATATGGCGCCCATGGTTCCAACCACTACCTCCTTGGCCAAGAAGCCGAAGAGTAGGCTGACCGCTGCTTGCCACTGACCGAAGCCAGCGGGAGCAAATATGGGGGCAATAAAGCTGCCAATCTGACCAATCCAGCTCTCAGCGCTGGCATACTCCACTCCCCAGGGCAAGCTACTCAGGAGCCAGACCACCACCACCACGCCAAAGATGATGGTTCCCGCCTTGATTAGGAACAGCCTTCCCCGTTCCCACATATGCACCAGCACCCCGATTATAGTGGGCAGGCGGTAAGGCGGTAGTTCCATAACGAAGTGGCCACTGGGACCTCTAAGAATGCTCTTACGGAGTACCAGTGCCATGATGATGGCAACAATAATCCCGATGATGTACATAGAGAAGACCACCAGCCCTTGGTTGGCGGTGAAAAAGGCAGCCGCCAGGAGCACGAATATGGGGAGCCTGGCGCCGCAGGACATGAAGGGATTGATTAAGATAGTAGTCAGCCTGTCCTTGGGGTTCTCTATAGTGCGGCAAGCCATAATCCCCGGGATATTGCAGCCAAAGCCCAAAATCATGGGAATGAAGGAACGGCCGTGAAGCCCGATTTTGTGCATTAATCGGTCCATGACGAACGCCCCCCGAGCCATGTAGCCGCAGTCCTCTAGAACTGCAATGGCGATAAACAGCAAAAATATTGGCGGAATAAAGATGAGCACCGAGCCAAGGCCGCCGATGATACCGTCAGCCAGCAGTGACCCTAGCCAGTCTGGAGAAACGCCAGAAGCATATCCTCCCAGCCAGCCAAAGAACTGGTCAATCCAGCCCATAAATGGTCCCGACAGGGTGAAGACAAACTGGAACACCCCATACATTAGCGCCAGAAACAGAGGAATACCTAGCCAGCGGTTGACAACTACCTTATCAATGTTGTCTGAAAGGGTAAGCCGCTCAATGGGGGGTTTCTTTAAAACATCCTTAAGCAGTCCGCTGATGAAACCGTACCTTCTCTCAGCAATTATAGTTTCGGCATCATCGCCCAAAATGCCTCGGAGGTGGGTAATAATCTTGTCCTTAGTTTGTAGAATTTCTTCCCGGCTCATAATTTACGCCCTATCCTCTGGAGCACTTCCTTATCCTGCTCAATGAGTTTTATTGCCAGCCACCTCGGTGAGAACTGGCGGGAAAGCTCTTCGTCACGAGAAATGAGGTCTTCCAGCTGGTTTATGTGTTCCTCCAGTTCACTTCCATAATATAACTTAATCTTTTTCTTATTAGCTTTTCCCTCAAACACGTTTACTATTTCCCTGAGTAGCTCATCAGTCCCTCGGTTACGGTTAGCTACCATCGGAACTACCGGGGCACCAATTTCCTGAGCCAGAGCTTCAACATCAATTCTATACCTCCTGGATTCAGCCATATCCATCATGTTGAGGGCTATGATAAGTGGCGACCCCATCTCCAGAATCTGGACGGCAAGATAAAGATTTCGCTCCAGATTTGAGGCGTCAACAATGTCCACCACCGCATCCGGTTTCTCGTCGACGATGAAATTCCGGGCAATAACCTCGTCTGGGGAATAAGCAGTAAGGCTATAGACTCCAGGCAGGTCAACCACCTTGATGTGATAGCCTTGATAGCTACAGCTTCCCTCCTTCTTCTCCACGGTAACCCCTGGCCAGTTTCCTACATGCTGGTGGGCTCCGGTCAAATTGTTGAACACTGTGGTCTTACCCGAATTAGGATTGCCGGCCAGGGCAATAGTTATCTCTTTTTTAGCCATGTTTATCCCTCCTTTACTATAATTTTCTGGGCTATGCCGCGACCCAGGGCTAGCCTCGTCCCCCTAAGGTCAATAAGCACCGGGCCGGGCATCTGACTGTTTATGACTCTTATCTGGACTCCGGGGGTAAGCCCCATGTCGGCAAGCCTTCTTTGTAAGCCCCGGCCAGCTCTAACCCCGATTACCGTTACCACTTCACCGGGTTGGGCCATGGCTAGCGGCATTCCTTGGTTTATCATCTAAGCTACCTCTACTTGTATACTGGCAGCCTCTTCCTTGCGGAGCGACAGATTGTATCCCTTGACCCTAATCTCAATGGGGTCTCCCAGCGGGGCTACCCTCTCCATCTCAACCTCGCTCCCGGACACCAGCCCCATATCCAGAAGCCGCTGATGGATACCGCCTTTGCCGCCAATCTTGACGATTCTGCCTTTCTCGCCGGCCTTCAACTCAGTTAATAGTTTCACTGTCATCTATTACCTCCTATCTATCTTGGACTCAACAGAGAATTAGTTAGCCCTGTCTAACTTTATAACTTAAAAAAATTATTCTTCTCTTAAGCACCTCGTCATGCATTCCTGGGGAATCTCTCCATAATTGACATAACGGTCGAACAATTTCAACCACTCAGGTTGCACTTTAGGACGGCTCAACACAAATTCTATGAACTTTGCCAGCTTCTCCTCAGTAACCGGGCTGACAGAGTGTTCCATCTTACAGGCATCAACCGCAGCTATCTCGGGGTCAACATTGAGTATCTCAGCCAGGAAGCGGCGCAGTGCCTCGTGGCGGTGAAATACATCCTCGGCTATTTTTTCCCCATCAGGGGTAAGCTGCACCCGCCCATACCTTTTATGTTCTACCAACCCTTGCTGGGAAAGCTTCCTCAGGGCAGAGGTGACACTGGGCATCTTAACCCCCAGAGCCTTACTCATTTGGCTTACCCTGACCGCCTCATTCCCTTCACGGAGCATAATTATTGACTCTAAATAGTCTTCCATACTGGCACTATGTTTGGTTTCCATTTACTTCCCCCGGCTAAGCCGATAAATGTTAGACGCTTCAAACAAATCAATATAGCACACCTTCTATAACTTGTCAAGCCTGTGTGCCAGGTGGTGGCGTGGTGCTTTACATAGTGAATTGTTAGGGCTACAATGGAGGAGAGGGTAATGATAAATGATAAAGGTTATCGTGGGATACAAACTGAAGAGGGGTGCAGACATACAGCCCATATTGCTGAAGCTTAGGTCGTATGCGGTGACATATTCTGGTTTCGTGGGTGCTGAGAATCTCCTTAGCGAGCAAGATAGCTCTATCGTCGCCATGGTAAGCACATGGGGGAAAGTTGAAGACTGGAGGTTATGGGAAACGTCAAAGGCGAGGCGAGAGATATTCCGAGAAGCAGAGGCACTTTTGGTGGAAGAGCCTAGGGTAACAGTGTATAGGATAATGCCCACGGTAAGGTGGGTATGATAGCGTCTCTGTGCCCTGAGGCGTAGCTTGAGCAATATTGACAAAGGATTGCGGTTGTGATAATATGTTGATGCTTAAATAGTACCTTAACAACTGGATAGTGGAAGGAAGGTTAAAGCGAAGCAAGGATTTTTTGGAGAGTTTGATCCCGGCTCAGGATAAACGCTGGCGGCGTGCCTTATGCATGCAAGTCGAACGGTCTCGATTTATCGGGATAGTGGCGGACGGGTGAGTAACGCGTAAGCAACCTGCCCTTAAGTAGGGGATAACTTTGAGAAATTGGAGCTAATACCTTATGTGGTGATGAGGGTAATGCTTCATCATTAAAGCCTTAGGGTGCTTAGGGAGGGGCTTGCGTCCGATTAGCTAGTTGGTAGGGTAACGGCTTACCAAGGCGATGATCGGTAGCTGGTTTGAGAGGACGGTCAGCCACACTGGGACTGAGACACGGCCCAGACTCCTACGGGAGGCAGCAGCAAGGGATATTGTGCAATGGGCGAAAGCCTGACACAGCGACGCCGCGTGGGGGATGAAGGCTTTCGGGTTGTAAACCCCTTTTCTCAGGGAAGAATAATGACGGTAC
>DAOWJM010000086.1 GCA_030640325.1 Dehalococcoidia bacterium
ACCTTGGGGCTTAAGGAACAGCTCGTCTTCCCCGAGGTAGATTACGATAAGATAGACAAGGTGCGGGGATTAGAGGTGTCAATCGGCACTACGGCTAAGACAGATGAGGAAGGCAGGCACCTGCTGGAATTATTAGGCATGCCTTTTGCCAAGGATTGAAGTAGATGGCTAAGAAGTCAAAAATTGAAAAGTCGAAACGACCTGCCAAATATAGAGTGCAGCAGCATAATCGCTGTTACCTGTGTGGTCGACCTCGTGCCTATATTCGTAAGTTTGGCTTATGCCGTATTTGTTTTCGCAAGTTAGCCCTTGCCGGGCAAATTCCCGGAGTAAAGAAATCAAGCTGGTAAAGTAGATATGACTATTTCTGACCCAATAGCAGACATGTTAACTAGGATACGCAATGCCGTTATGGCAAGGCATGATTCTGTGCTGGTTCCAGCCTCAAGGATGAAGCTGTCTATTGCCAGAATCCTTAAAAGGGAGGGTTTCATCGTTGATTATGAGGTGCTTAAGGGTAAGCCGCATCGGGTAATTAAGCTCCATCTCAAATATGATGATAAAAATCAGCCAATCCTTTCTGGGTTGGAACGGGTTAGTAAGCCTGGGCTGAGGATATATGTGGGGCGAGAGGAGATTTCTCGCGTTTATGGTGGTTTGGGCATCGCTATCATTTCTACATCTAATGGTGTAATGACGGGGCAGCAAGCCTGGCGCCAGGGGATTGGTGGTGAACTTCTATGCTATGTATGGTAAATAAGTCTCAGGGTGATATAAATGTCTAGGGTGGGGCTGATGCCGATACCTGTGCCACAGGGCGTGGCGGTGAGTATCGAAAAGGATGTGGTCACGGTGACCGGTCCTAAAGGGGAGCTTCGTCGTCGCTTCAACCCAGATATGGGTATTGTTATGGACAATAATATCCTGACGGTGTCGCGACCTAGCGATAGCAAGGAGCATCGTTCCTTGCATGGACTGACGCGGAGTCTTTTAGCTAATATGGTGGAGGGGGTAACCGATGGCTTTGAGAAGAACCTTGAGATAGTTGGTGTGGGCTATCGGGCAGAAAAAACCGGGGATAAGCTGGTATTTCGTATTGGATATTCACATCCTGTGGATGTATCACCTTTACCAGGGGTATCCTTGGATGTAGAGGGAGTAAATCGCATCAGGGTCAGCGGGATTGACAAGGAGGTAGTGGGTGAGATGGCAGCCAAAATTCGGGCTATTCGTCCCCCTGATGCTTATAAAGGTAAGGGTATTAGATATGCCGGGGAGTTAGTCCACCTTAAGGCGGGCAAGGCAGGTAAGGCTATAGGCAAGAGGGTATAATGGTTAAAGGTGAGCCAAGGATAGCACGTAAACGAAGACACGCCCGAGTCAGAGCCAAGGTAGCAGGTACTGACTCTAGGCCAAGGCTTTGCGTTTTTCGTAGCTTGAACCATATTTACGCCCAGGTTATCGATGATGTGAAGGGGCACACGCTGGTCACGGCTTCAACCTTAGACCCAGAGATAAAGGTTGGGGCAGATAGCAAAGCAAAGTCAGCTAGTGCTGAGTTGGTTGGTTCCCTGGTGGCTAGGCGAGCATTAAGTAACGGGATAAACCAGGTGGTTTTCGACCGTGGTGGCTATAAGTATCATGGCAGGGTTAAAGCCCTAGCCGAGGCGGCTCGGCAGGCGGGATTGAAGTTCTAGGGGGTAGTTTTAGAGCAAGTGAAAGAACCCATAAGCAGGATAGACCCAACAGAATTGACACTGAGTGACAAGCTGGTGTATATCAATCGGGTGACTAAGGTGGTGAAGGGAGGTAAACGCCTCAGCTTTAGCGCCTTATCGGTGACCGGGGACGGTGATGGACACGTGGGCATTGGTGTGGGTAAGGCTAACAGTGTGCCAGAAGCGATTAACAAGGCTGGCGCTATTGCCAGGAAGAGCTTGCTTAAGGTACCGTTAGCGGGGACTACTATCCCCTATGAAATAAGGGTTAAATTTGGAGCTGCCAAGGTCTTGCTAAAGCCAGCAGCCCCAGGTACGGGTATCATTGCTGGAGGTAGCATCCGAGCTGTGGTGGAGGCAGCCGGAATCAAGGATATTCTTACTAAGTCGTTGGGTAGTTCTAATCGGATTAACACGGCTAAGGCTACTATGCTTGCCCTTAGCCAGCTTAAAGAGCCAAAAGAGGAGTTAGCCAGACGCAAGGCAGCCCCTAAGGTTGAGGAGGAGGTAGTCGGTGGCTAAGTTGCGTATCACCTTGATTAAGAGCGGCATTGGTTATGCCCAGGTTCAGAAGAGAACCTTGAAGGCTCTGGGACTTAATCGGCTAAATCAGAGTGCTATTCATAATGACTGCGCCTCAGTTCGGGGTATGGTCGACAAGGTGAGGCATCTAATTAAGGTGGAGGAAGAGAGCTGATGCTACAGGAAAAACTCTCCCCAGCCCCTGGCTCTAAGAGAGGGCGGAAGAGAGTGGGTCGGGGGGATGGTAGTGGACATGGCACCTATTCCGGACGTGGTTGTAAAGGGCAAAAGTCTCGCTCTGGCTATAAGATGCGCCCTGGCTTTGAAGGTGGGCAGTTGCCCTTAATCAAGCGCTTGCCGCAAAAGCGTGGCTTTGTCAATATCTTTAGGACGGAGTATAGCGTTGTTAATATTGATAAGCTCGGTATCTTTGAGCCAGGAAGTGAGGTAACGCCAGAGAAATTGGTAGCCGCCGGGGTGGTAAAATCTCTACGGCGCCCGATTAAGATTCTGGCTGCCGGTGAAATCGGTCATCCCCTGGTGATAAAGGCAAATAAGTTCTCCGCTGCCGCTAAAGCCAAGATAGAGGCAGCCGGGGGCAGAGTGGAGGAGATTGGGCATGCTGCCCAGGCAAGCTAGACCACGACTTCTACAGGCAATGATTGATGCCTTCAGTCTACCTGATTTAAGGCGCCGGATTCTTATCACTTTTGGCATTCTGATAATCTTTCGCTTTGTGGCTCATGTGCCTCTTCCCGGGGTAGACCTTGAGGCGTTGCAGGAGCTGTTTGGGCGTAATGCCTTGCTGGGTATGCTTGATATGTTCAGTGGGGGTGCCATGAGGCGCTTCAGTGTGGCGGCTATGGGGGTTTATCCCTATATAACGGCTTCAATTATTATGACGCTACTGGTGCCTATCATCCCCAAATTGCGAGCCATTTCTCAGGAAGGAGAGGCAGGTAGAGACAGGATTAATCGTTTTACCCACTGGGCGACTGTCCCGCTGGCTGGTCTTCAGGGCTATGGGCAGTTGGTCTACCTCCAGCACGAGGGTGTTGTCGGTAGTGCTGCGGTATTGCCTATGGCAACCATGGTGGTATCATTGATAGCCGGCACCATGTTTTGCATCTGGCTGGGTGAGCGTATTACTGAATATGGTATTGGAAATGGCATATCTATGATAATCTTTGCCGGCATTGTGGCTGGCTTGCCTGAAATGATTGGTAGCGGTTTTTTGGCAAAGGCGAACTTTAGCGGTTTAGCACTGTATGTTCTTATAGCCCTAGCTACTACCGTTTTCATAGTCATCTTTACCGAAGCACACCGCCGCATTCCAGTTCAGTATTCCCGCAGCGTCTTTCGGGGCGGTCGTATGTATAAACAATCAGGCTCAACCCATATCCCACTGCGGGTAAATACCGCCGGGATGATACCCCTTATCTTTGCTATGTCGTTGGTCATCTTCCCCGGTGTGGTAGCCAGCTATTTTATCAATCCAGTCGAGCCCAATATAGCTAATAGCATTGTGGACCTGTTTAATCCCAATGCCGCACTGCCCATGGGCTTTTTTTACTGGGGGCTATATTTCCTGCTGACGGTTGCTTTTGCCTTCTTTTATACTATGGTGATGTTTGAGCAGCAGGATTTGCCCGGTACCCTGCAGCGGCAGGGCGGATTTATCCCCGGAATTCGACCCGGACCACATACCAGGGAATATCTTGATGGGGTGATAAAGCATATTACTTGGGGAGGGGCTTTATTTCTGGCTCTAGTGGCGATAATGCCCTTTGTCGCCCGGGAGATCACCGATGTTCGGGTGATAATGCTATCCAGTATGGGCCTGCTTATTGTGGTTGGTGTGGTTCTGGATACCATGAAGCAGATGGAGGCGCAACTGGTGATGCGGCGCTATGAGGGCTTCATCAAATAGGGTTAAAGGTGTATATTATCTTTCTGGGTGCTCCCGGGGCAGGCAAAGGAACACAGGCATCCGATGTGGCTCAGGAATTAAACTTGATTCATATCGCCTCTGGTGACCTGTTTCGGCAGGCGCTAGAGCAGGGAACTGAGTTAGGCATAAAAGCTGAGTCTTATATGGAAAGGGGGGTGCTGGTCCCTGACCAGATAACAATAGGAATGGTTCTTGAGCGTATTTCGGCTCCAGATTGCGAGGGAGGGGCAATCCTTGATGGCTTTCCCAGGAATCTGGAGCAGGCTGAGGCTCTGGATAAAGCCTTAGCCCAGCAGTCTAAGGCTATAGATAAGGTGGTATATATCGAGGTCTCTGAGGAGGAGCTGCTGAAGCGCTTGAGTGGACGCTGGATTTGCCGCCAGTGCCAGACGCCATACCATATCACAAATTCCCCTCCCAAGGTTTGGGGTAAGTGTGACAAGTGCGGCGGTGAGCTGTATCAACGCCCTGATGATACTGTGGAAAACATCAGAAAGCGGCTGGAGGTCTACTCTGTTGAGACAGCTCCCCTAATTGATTATTATGCCCGGGTGGATAAGCTATTGGAAATAGATGGAGAGGGGGGTGTGGATGAGGTGGGCGGGAGAATAATTGCCGCCCTTCATGGAGAGCGTTTATAGCTAGATGAGCATAATTATTAAATCGGAGCGAGAGATTGCTGTTATGCGCCAGGCAGGTAGGATTGTAGCCATTGTACTGGACATTCTGAGCAGGCAAATGAGACCAGGAATGAAAACCAAAGAGTTAGATGTTATTGCGGCTAGAGAGGTGGAGAGGTTGGGAGCTAAACCTTCGTTTAAGGGTTACCGGGGGTTTCCGGCTAATCTCTGCGTCTCAGTAAATGATGAGATAGTGCACGGGATTCCCGGGGAGCGAATTTTAGGCGAGGGTGATATAGTATCCCTTGACTTTGGAGCGTCTTTTATGGGTTTTCAGGGCGATGCCGCGGTTACTGTAGGTGTAGGGGAAATCGATTCACAGGCTAGAGAGCTTATGGAGACCACTGAAGGTGCCCTAAAAGCTGGCATCGCTGCTGCCCATCCTGGGGCGAGATTGGGGGATATTTCGGCTGCTATCCAAAACTATGCTGAATCAGGGGGCTAT
>DAOWJM010000113.1 GCA_030640325.1 Dehalococcoidia bacterium
AAGAAACAGCGTCTTGACGGTCGTGGTCTGACCGATGTCCGACCCATCAGTTGCGAAATAGGACTTCTGCCTCGCACCCATGGCTCAGCCTTATTCACCAGGGGTCAGACCCAGGTTCTAACCATTGCCACCCTGGGCTCTATTGGGAAAGAGCAACCGCTTGATGGATTGGGTCTGGAGGAGAGTAAACGCTTTATCCACCACTACAATTTCCCCCCTTTCTCCGGTGGTGAAGTGAAACGCATAGGAACACCCGGTCGGCGTGAAATTGGACATGGGGCTTTGGTGGAACGAGCTATTGCCCCGGTGCTACCTAAGGACGAGGATTTCCCTTACACCATCCGCCTGGTCTCAGAGGTTCTCAGCTCCAGTGGCAGTACCTCTATGGCTAGTGTTTGCGCCTCAAGCCTATCCCTAATGGATGCCGGAATACCTACCAAGGCAGCAGTAGCCGGGTTAGCTATGGGCTTGGTCACTGGTGAGGAGGGTGACTATGTTATTTTAACTGACATCGAGGGCATAGAGGATGCCTATGGGGATATGGACTTTAAGGTAGCTGGGACGGCTGAGGGTATCACTGCATTACAGCTAGATACTAAGCTCAAAGGCATAAGCACAGAAATTCTGGGGAAGGCGCTAAATCAAGCTCGCCAGGCTCGCCTGCCCATTCTGGAAACAATGCAGCAGACCATCAGCTCCAGCCGACCCGAACTCAGCCGCTACGCGCCAAGGATGCATAAAATAACCATTGACCCTGATAAAATCGGCGCTGTCATCGGCACTGGGGGTAGAACAATCAGGTCAATTATTAATGAAACTAAAGCAAGCATTGATATTAACAATGATGGCACAGTGATTATCGGCTCACCTAATGAAGAGGCAGCCCGTAGGGCTATCGAGATAATCGAAGGTCTAACTAAAGAGGTAGAACTTGGCAGCATCTATACGGGAAAGGTTACCCGACTGCTTAACTTCGGCGCTATGGTGGAGATTGCTCCCGGCAAGGAAGGCTTGGTTCATATCAGTGAATTAGCTGAGTATCGGGTAGCCAAGGTTGAGGATATAGTTAAAGTTGGCGATGAAGTTACGGTTAAGGTGATTAACATTGACGAACTGGGCAGGATAAATCTATCGCGACGGGCTGTGTTTGAAAAGCTGTCTCAGGTGCCCGGAGCCAGGGTGGAAGATTCACTATCTAAAGACTACCCATTTAAGAAGCGGCAGGATGTTCGCTCTCCCAGGAATACACGGGGTTACTATAACAAAGGGTCTAGGTGATGAACTCAATCAGGGTAGCAGTTCACGGTGCATCGGGTAGAATGGGGCAAGAGGTGGTCAATGCCCTATGCCATGAGCCCAACATGCAAATAGTGGGTGCTGTAGACTTAAAGGCTGCTGAGGATTACCTACCTTTGCCCGATGGCTCGGGCACTGTGCCCTTTTCCTCAAACCTGGATTACATCCTCACCGCTTGCCAGCCAGATGTATTGGTAGACTTCACCACTGCTCAAGCCACCATGCCAGCAGTGCGCATAACAACCGAACATGGTGTTAACTTGGTAATAGGAACTACTGGCTTAACTGCCGACGACATCAACGAAATTGACCGCCTGGCAGAGGCTCACCAAGTTGGGGCAGTGGTAGCTCCAAACTTTGCTCTAGGCGCAGTGCTAATGATGCACCTAGCCAAGGTAGCTGCCAAATACCTCGACTTCGCCGAGATTATAGAGCTACACCACCACCTGAAAGCTGACTCGCCTTCAGGCACTGCCCTATCTACAGCCAAAGCAATGGCATCAGCCAGAGGTAAACCATTCTCCACCCCACAACAAGGGAAGACCTCAGATAGTCGGGGAGAGCAAGTTGAAGGTATCGCCATTCATAGCGTGCGTTTGCCCGGTCTCCTGGCACACCAAGAGGTGCTCCTGGGAGGAGCAGGGCAAACACTGAGCATCCGGCACGATACTATCAGTCGAGAGTGCTATATGCCAGGCGTTATGCTAGCCATTAAGGAAGTGGTCGAGCACAAAGGGCTAATCTACGGTCTAGATACTCTGCTCGGTTTATAGGAGGGGTGATGAAGGGGTATAAAGTGGCTATCGTTGGTGCCACCGGAATGGTAGGACAGGAGTTCATTAAGGTATTAGAGCAACGTAACTTCCCTATGGACTCCATTCATCTTCTAGCCTCAGACCGCTCAGCAGGCAAGAAGCTGTTTGTTAGTCACCGCGAGATTGTGGTCGAAGAGACTATTCCTGAGTCCTTTAAAAAAATAGATATCGCCCTCTTCTCGGCGGGGGCTGAGACCAGTCGCTACTTCTCTCCTATAGCCGCCCAATCAGGAGCCGTAGTTGTTGATAATAGCTCAGCATTTAGAATGGACCCCAAGGTCCCATTGGTGGTACCTGAGGTCAATCCCGAAGACATTAAATGGCATAAGGGGATTATAGCTAACCCAAATTGCTCCACCATCCAATTGGTAGTGGCTCTATACCCCCTGCATAGGGTTAATCCCATCAAGCGCATTATTGCTGCTACCTACCAGGCGGTATCAGGCACTGGCTCAGCAGCGGTAGAGGAACTAACAGAGCAAGCCAAGCAGGTATTGGAGGGACAGACCACCGTTCCACATGTTTACCCCCACCAAATAGCCTTTAATTTACTGCCAGAGATAGATGTTTTCCTGGATAATGACTATACTAAAGAAGAGTGGAAGCTGGTGGAGGAAACAAGGAAGATAATGCATGCCAATGATATAGCCATTTCGGCCACTTGTGTTCGAGTCCCAGTATTTATAGGACACAGTGAGGCGCTCCATATAGAATTCTCCCAGCCTATGTCTCCCGATGAGGCAAGACGTATCCTTGCCCAGGCTCCGGCAGTCAAGGTATTAGATGACCCAGCTATCAGCCTTTATCCCCAGCCCTGGTCAGCGGCTGGCACCGACGAGGTTTTTGTCGGACGTATTCACCGAGATGCCTCTCACCCCAACGGTTTAGTTATGTGGGTTGTCGCCGACAATCTGCGTAAAGGGGCAGCTCTAAATACAGTCCAGATTGCCGAAGAGATGATTAAGAGGGATTGGATACATCCCAGGAGTTGAGAAAATGAAAAAACTAGGACGATTATTGACAGCTATGGTAACCCCCTTTAATAAAGAAGGGGCAGTGGATTATGAGCAGGCTAAAAAGTTAGCCTTAGCCTTACTCAACTCAGGAAGCGAAGGTTTGGTGGTGGTAGGCACAACTGGAGAATCTCCCACCCTCATCCGAGAGGAGGAGCTGCGCCTGTTTGCCGAGGTCAAATCGGCAGTAGGCGAACAGGGAACAATAATAGCTGGCACTGGTAGTAACAGCACAGCCGAAGCCGTGGAGGCAACCAAAGAAGCAGAGAAAATCGGGGTTGATGCCTGCCTGCTGGTAGTCCCCTACTACAACAAACCGACACAGGAGGGCCTGT
>DAOWJM010000007.1 GCA_030640325.1 Dehalococcoidia bacterium
ATAGATATAGCCCTTATTTAGCAGGGTGAGGAATATATCCTGTGATACCTGGGCATGGTTAGCGGTGCCGGTGGTGGTAAATAAATCAAAGGAAATGCCGAACCTCTGCCACGAGTCAAGAAACTGTTGGTGATATTGGGCGGCTATTTCGCCAGGCTTCTTACCCTCCTGCTCAGCCTTGATGGTTATAGGTGTGCCATGCTGGTCTGAGCCTGATACCATCAATACCTCGTTCCCCTTGGTGCGATGATAACGGGCAAATATGTCCGGCGGTAAATATGCCCCGGCAATATGACCTAAATGCAGTGGACCGTCAGCATAAGGCCAGGCTACAGCAATAAAAATCCTCTCGCTCATAATCTATTCCTTGGCTAATCCCTCATCACAATTTCAGCATAGGAATTAAGGCTTTTCAGGAAAGAAGGTAAGTACTTGTTGCCCCTTCTCCTCGGTATAACGAGCATAACCTTTGTTCAGGCAGCAATCAACACATAAACGCAATATAGTGCCTTCCGCCTCGTCAATAACTAGATAACGCTCCGGATATGGCATAATGCGGTGGCACTCATCGCACTGGACATCCCCTAAAGATGTACAACCTCGGCGCATTTATCAATTCCCCTCTATGCCCAAAACCTTAAGATAGCCTGAGCCAAGCCCGATATAGCTCTTTCTTTGACAAGCCTGTTTCCCCAGCTACCTTGGCTACCGCCTCTTTAGCCGCCATCCCTGACCGGCGCATATGCTGTAATTGCTTCTCTATAGCTTCTGTCAACTGCGGTTTTTCCTGCTCTTTCTTGCCTTCAATAACCAAGGTAAACTCCCCCCTCGGCTCGGCGAAGTGGTCTATGGCTTGGCTTATCCTCCCCCTGAAAACCTCTTCATAAACCTTGGTCAGTTCACGGCAAACAGCCACTCTCCTATCTCCAAGAACAAGCAGTATATCGTTCAGAGCCGCCAATAGACGATGGGGGGATTCCAAAACTACAATGGTGGCATATTCACCGGCAACAGATTCTAAAAGATGCCGCCGGGCACCAGCCTTGTGCGGCAAAAAGCCGAGATAGATAAATTGCCCCGTATCCAGCCCAGAGACAACAAGCGCAGTGATAACCACAGAAGCTCCAGGAATGGGAACTACCGGAATACCTCGCTGGTTAGCAGCCACGATAAGCTCATAGCCGGGGTCAGATATGCCCGGCGTTCCTGCGTTAGAAACAAGAGCCACATCCCCGTCTCTAAGGCGGTTCAAAATATAATCCAGTTTAGTCCACTTATTACGCTCATGATAACTGGTCATAGGGGTTTTGATATCATAAGCGTTAAGAAGCTGCTTCGTTCTGCGGGTATCCTCAGCAGCGATAAGCTTCACCTCACGCAGAGTCCGCAGGGCACGTAAGGAGATATCTTCTAAATTACCGATAGGGGTAGCCACAATATAAAGAGCAGGCATGGTCTCCTATCTTCTTCAACTGAGCTATTATAGCTTACACTTCGTCGCCCGTCTACCTAGATTGTTTATCAACCTCACCCCCTTTAAGCACCCAGAAAAATCTTCGATTTTCCTGGGAACCCGCTTTATCCCCCTCTCCACTCTTGGAGAGGGGGAGCCTGTTTAGTTAGTCTCTTCCAAAGGGATGAGGAGGTTTTTTAAGAGAGGCTTCGCCTCTCTTTGACTCTCCCGTGTTTCCTCATTAAAGGGATAGGTTTCCAAACACCTCACTAAAATTTCTTGACTTCAGACTCCTGCTTCTGCTAGAGTTTGAATTTAAGAAGGATGGCAAAATGGCTACACCCGAATTCAAGCAACTGCGGCGTTCATACGGATTTGATGAGGTGGCTATTGTCCCCGGAGATATAACTACTAATCCAGACCAGACAAACATTGATTTCAAGATAGATAACTTCACCTTCTCCACCCCTATTCTGGCAGCGGCAATGGACGCCGTGACCGATGTCAACATGGCCGCCCTGGTGAGCAAGCTAGGAGGGCTTGCTGTTCTCAATTTAGAAGGGGTGCAAACTCGGTATGCTCACCCCCAGGAGGTTCTAGCTGAAATTGCTCAGGCTTCCGATGCTGAAGTCACCACCTTGCTGCAAAGGGTCTATTCTGAGCCAATTAAGGAAAACCTTATTGGTGAGCGAATTGAGTCTATTAAAAAGTCAGGGGCGGTATGTGCTGTTTCAGTGGCACCGGCTAATACCAAACGCTTTGCCCCCATAGCCGCTGAAGCCAAGGCCGATATTTTTGTCGTCCAGTCCACGGTTACCACTGCCAAGCATATATCTAAAAGTTACCGGGGGCTAATCTTTCCCGAGCTTCGTAAGTCCATACCTATGCCCATACTTGTTGGTAATTGTGTAAGCTATAGCGCCTGCCTACAGCTTATGAGAACAGGAGTCTCTGGGGTTCTGGTGGGGGTAGGACCGGGGGCAGCTTGCACCACCAGGCAAGTCCTTGGCGTCGGTGTTCCCCAGGTAACAGCCACTATGGATTGCGCCGCTGCCAGGGATGAATACCAACGTGAGTCTGGAAGGTATGTGCCCATAATTACCGATGGTGGCATGACTAATAGTGGAGACCTGTGTAAAGCCTTCGCCGCCGGTGCTGACGCCGTAATGCTGGGCTCCATTCTTGCCCAAGCCAAAGAGGCGCCAGGGCTAGGTTATCACTGGGGTATGTCCCACCCCCACCCAGCACTGCCCAGGGGAACACGGATAAAAGTAGGGACTACTGGCACAGTGGAGCAAATTCTATTCGGTCCCACCTCAGTTACCGATGGTAGCCAAAACCTCGTTGGGGCTCTTCGCACTGCAATGGGCGTCTGCGGCGTACTTAACATCCAAGAAATGCACAAGGCTGAAATGGTAATTGCCCCTGCTATTACCACTGAAGGAAAATCTTGGCAAATATCACAATCTAGCCCTTGATGCTACCTGCTACTCCTCTTCTTCCTCTTCAGATACTATCCCGGTCTCCCCACCAATATAAGGTAGCAAAGGCTCTGCTTTTCGCCGCTTGCTTGGTAACGGAAAAGTCAATTTATCAATCATCTGGCGCAGCTCGGCTAATCTTCCCATCGGCTGCTCAACTCCAGCCTCCACCACCACACCACCCACCCCCGCCTCCCATAGAGCCTGAAGCTCACTGGCTGCTATGTCTGAGGGCACAGAGACCAACAAGGGTTTAGTCAACAGGTCAGCACAGCGCCGAAAGAGCATAAGGTGATGCCAAGTAAGAAAATAGTCCTTCTCTTGCTCACCGGCAACAAGCACAGCATCTATAGGTAGGTCATCTACTGCTTTCAATAAGCCTTCGTTGAGCAATGCCTCGACCTCTAATATCTTACCCACCTCATCATTTTGAAGTATTGCCAGCGATGTCTCTGCTGCCGGAAAAACCACAAAATCACAGCCAGCCTCCACCATCTGCCTTATTCCTCCCCTACCGATGTCCCTCAGCCAGCCACCCCAGGGAATATCAGACATGGCTTGACATATTTGTTGCAGGGTTTTAACCCCTGAACTCGATTTGGGGATTTGTAACAGCCCGGCATCAGCCCCAGCCACACAATCAGCCAAACGGTCAACATCAACCTGAGCCAGACTGGCAATGAGCAGCATCCTGGGCTTCTGTGGCACCCCTTGTGCCGCCCTAAACCCCATAGGCTGGAGCCCAGCCTGTGAAACCAGACTCAATTTATCTATAAACTTGCTCATCTATCTACTACGGGCCTTTAAGTGGAGCTGGGGTTACCATAGGCAGAACTTTTGAACTGGACTTCAGTCTCGCTATCTAACCCAACAGCTCTCATCGCAGATGATTGTAGCAATAAAGCATGTTATGTGCAACAGGCGAGAGTAAGACCCCGGTGTCATTCCAAGGCTATAATATCTGAGCCGCTCGCAGTTTGAGAGCTAGATTGGCACCCATTTCTTCAGCAGTTTCGCCCCCCACAATCTCACATCTGTTCTCTTTTTGTGGGATAAATAGACTGAGCAACCTAGCTTGCCTCACTTGGGGAGGCTCAACTCCAAGTTCCTGAGCGTTCCAGGTCATGATGGGCTTGTTTCGTGATGCCACTAACTCCTTCACAGTGGCATAGCGCAACTCACCTAGCTCGTTACTTACCGTAATTAAACTAGGCAAAGGTGTCTCAATTACTTCATAGCCATCCGATACTACTCGCTCCGCTATCACCTTGCCATCATCGAGTTCAACCTTACGGACTATAGTGATGCTGGGAATGCCCAAAATTTCAGCAATACCGGAGCCCACAGTACCAGCATTGGTATCTGCAGCCTCTCTCCCGGTAAGGATAAGATCATATCCTCCTAACTTCCCGATGGCGCTTGCCAACGTAAAAGCAGTAGCATAACTATCCATTTCTTCAAAGGCGCCATCTTCTAGAAGAAGCAGTTCATCAGCACCAACAGCCAGAGATTTCATCAGAACTGCCTTAGACAAATTTCGCCCCACACTGAGCACGGTTACTTTGCTATCATGAGCATCCTTGATTCGCAGTGCCGCCTCCAGTGCGTTTTCATCAAAAGGGGATAGCACTGGTGGTATACCTTTCAGAATAACCCGCTTTGCCTCAGCATCTATCTTGTAAGCGGAGGCTGGGGCTTCTGGGTCGAAAACCTGCTTGATACATACGATAATATTCACCATTTTGAGAAAGAAGCTCCTGATTTTGCTTCTGCTTGCTAATCTAAAGCGCCTGTTCTACCAGCTCTACAATATCGTAAATCTTAAGCCCACCATTACTTTCCTTGACGGCATCATTAAGGTTTCTCTTGCACCAAGGACAGGCAGTAACTATTGCTTCAGCCCCTATAGATTTCGCCTCTTCTATCCTTTCCCCGGCAGTCCATAGAGCAAAGTCTGAGTATGCGTCTATTACCCCACCACCGGCACCACAGCACCAGGCATTCTCCTTGATTCGCCGCATCTCAATAAACTTCAAGCCTGGGATACTGTTAAGTAAATCCCTCGGAGGCTGATAGATTTCACCGGCTTTTAGTTTTCCTTCCTGGCGTATCCATGGCTCAACCTTCCTCCCCAGATGACAGGGGTCATGATAGGTTGCCGTCATGGCAACGCTCTTGGTCGGCTTTAGTCTGCCCTCCTTTATCAACCGAGCAAGGTACTCTGTGATATGTAGCACCTCTAAATCGCCCTTCTTACCGAGCATGTCATATAGGACCTTAAAGGCATAGTAGCCATCAGCACAAGAGGTCACCAATGTTTTTATGCCCGCCGTTTTCAGCATTTCCATGTTATTTTCAGCATACTTGATGAACTCTCCCTGATACCCCAGCTCAAAGGCATGACCCCCGCAGCAGGTCTCATCCTTTCCGGCAATACCAAGGTCAATGCCTGCCCTCCTTAGCAGATTTACCGCACTCCTAGCCGCCGGCCATAGTTCCTCATCAAAACAATATTTGCAGCCAGCGTGATAGTAAACCTCTGCCTTCTCTTTGGTGATATCCTTTACCCCTAGACCCTCGGCCCATTTGCCTCGCTCCGCCTTCGGTTTTTGCATCACGTTGTCATCTTTCTTCAAGCTCTCAATCACAGCCATATGAGTGAAGGGAACTTGACCCGCCTCAACACACCTAGCTCTGAGCTCGTGTTGCAGCTCCATCATATCCCGGAAATCCACTTCGGCACACACCTCAGCACATGCCCCACAGCTAGTACACTTGTAGAGTATTTCACTCACTGACTCAGTTAAATCAATTCTCCCCTCATGTAGGGCTCGGGCTAGCTGAGCCATGCCGCCAAGGCTATAGGTGAAAAAGTTGAACTTCTTATAAATGGGGCAGAATAGCTCAAATTCAGCATCCTTGTAGCCAAAGGTGCATTCTGCACACCTGACGCATCTCGTTGTGAAGTTGTAAAGCCGCGTATCCAGTTTGATTCCATCGCTCATAGTTTGCCTCCTAAAATAGGTTGACTCCAGGGTGCATAATATTATTGGGGTCAACAAGGTTCTTGATTTTCCGTAGCAGCTCTCCATATGGTCCGGTTAAAGCCAAAAATGTAGGGTCTCGCCTGAATCGGAACATAACCGCTCCATGCTTGGCTAACAGCTCGTGGTAAAGGGTAGCGTAGGCACTCCTCAGATGTAACATATAGTCCTTTTCCTCATCCAGAGAACCGGTAATAAGTATGACGAAAGCAAAGAAAAATTCCCTAGCATGGTTGAAAGGTAAAACTCGGAACATATAAGGGGGCTTGGCTTCTCTTCTAGCGAAGTCCCACATCTCCTCTTCCAGCTTGAGAATCCCTGACGGCTCAGCATTTATCAGCCAGCCGGGGAGCCACAAGGCAGCTCTCATCGTTGACTCCTCGCCCGGCTTGAGGTGTATGCCTTCCACAAAAAAGGAGTTAAGGTATGCCCAGGTGCCGGGATGGGTGGCTTTAATTTCTTCCTGAGGCATATGTTCTCCCCCCAGCTCCCTGGCTAATCTGATGCAGGTCTTCTCTTGGGCGTCAACCACCTCTTTATACCCGCTAAGCCGCGCTGAGGCAATGCCAAAGGGCATACCCGGGGGTGGTGTTCTCTGGTCTTCCTTCATCATTTCCTCAGGCAGTTTTTGTGACTTGGAAACCATCAACTCATGGAACAGGTTCCAAACCCAGTTCCAGAAAGTCACGCTGTCAGCCAGGTTCCGTCTTACTATAAGTTTCATATACTCCAGCGCCGGGGGAAAACTATCAAACTTGGTAATTAGCAGCCTTTCCTCCTCACCCCTATCGTGGAGCTTCACCGACATCTTAGTTACAATTCCCAGTGTTCCGTAGGAACAGGCAAATAAACCGGTGAGGTCGGGGAAGGGTCCGTATCGGGCGCGCCATCCGGCAGTCCCAAAGCTGGCTGAGCCAGTTCTTATAATGTCACCACCGGGGGTAACAACCTCCAGAGCGAGCACAGGGTCAGGGTCCCACTTAGCTGATAAATTCCCCGAAGGACGCATGAGATAGTTAGCTACCGAACTGCCCCCGCCGGTAGCAGTTGGCAAATGGTTTATGAACCCCTTCTTACTGGCGGCAAGGCTTAATTGATGGTGAGTAACTCCCGGCTCAACAACGGCATAGGCAGCGTCTGTGTTAATCTCTATTATTTTATTCATGAGCCTCAAATCAACTACTACCTCACCTTTGTGGGGTACTGCCAAGCCAGCAATATTTGAACCCCGGGACATTGGAACTACGGGAACCTTAAAGCGGTTAGCAGCTACTAACAGGCTCTTAACCTCATCGGTTGTCTTTGGTAAGACAACCAGGGCGGGGAGGGTAGCTACTCCTGGTGGAGAAGATAGGTCCGTGGCATAACTGGTGAGAATTGCTTGGTCACGGCTCACCCGCTCTTCAGGAAAAGCGGATAAAAGCTCATTGTATAACAAATCGACATCACTCACTTTGGTATACCTCCTTGAACTTCGGCTGTCACAGCATTAGACCTTGTAGACTTTGCAAAGAATGCCTCTCAAATTAGTGGAACCCGTCTCCCGGTTAAATGGTGGTTTATTATCAGTCAGGATATTTATGTTAGATTCCGCCCAGCCATATAAGCTGGATGCTCCTTTTTCCGGGAACCACCAGGCGTAATCAACACCGACAACCCTGGGGTCAATGCCAGTGGTTAAATAGGCTTTCTGTCTTATCCTGCCTCTCCTAGTTTCAATGTATACCCAGTCACCCTCCTTTATTCCCAGCTTATCTGCTGTCTCGGGATGGAGGTTGACCATCGGCTCCGGGTGCGTTCCTCGCAGGGCGGTTATTTGTCTTCCTCCCGAATGCCGGAAGGGAGTTGATTTCCAGGTGGTAAGAACTAAGGGATATTCTCTGGCTAACTCAGGGTCGCTGTATGGTGTCTCAGGAGGCTCGTAATAGGTGGGTAAGGGGTCTAGCCCCCACCCTTTGAGCTGGTCGGAATATATTTCAACCCTTCCCGAAGGTGTTTCAAGGTTCTTTATTGCATAACTTCTGTATTGCTTGCCCCCAGGAATTATTCCAACTTTTCTGAATTCGTCAAAGGATAGACCAGCGGGTTTTAACACAACATCCAGGCATTGCTCCTCGCTGTTCCAGAAATAGTCTCCCAAACCAAGCCTTGTTGCCAGCTGGCTCAGGATTTCATAGTCTGAGCGGCATTCGCCCACACGAGTGACTTTCTGCTGAACCGAGGTCACCGGGTAGGAATATGGTGATGTTACAACGCTATCGAATTCAAGGTAGGTCGCCACTGGTAATACCACATCAGCTAAGGCTGCAGTTGGTGTCATGAACATATCAGCCACTGCCAAAAAGTCCAGCCTCATAAGCGCTTCATATGTCTCCTGTGCGTTACTGTAACTCAAAAGGGGGTTGCCTCCCTGAACATAGGCGACGTGGATAGGATAGGGGTCTTCCTCTATGATAGCTTTTATTATACTTTGAGGCTGCACGTATCCCATCGGTGGCATCAACTTCAAGTCCGCCCCCACCCTTCTCTGCCACTGAGCCAGCGGCATTTTATCCCACAGTTCTAATTCAGGCGACCTGCGACCGATTAATGGCAGTGGCGATGGCTGTACCTCTCCACCTGGTATGCCGAGGTTGCCAGTAATAGCCCTCAGGATACAAATAGCACGAGCTGTTTGGAAACTATTAACACCGTGGTCAATGGCATTCCCCCACTGGATGCAAGCAGGCTTAGTCTTGGCATAAAGCCGGGCGGCCTGCCTGATTCTCTCTGCTGGCACCCAGGTTATATCCTGAACCTTTTCTGGTGTATAGTCCCTAATGTGGTTCTTAAGCAGGTCAAAGCCAATCGTCCATTTATCAACGAAAACCCTATCAAACAGGTTCTCGGTTATGATTACATTTATCATCCCCAGTGCCAGTGCCAAATCCGAGCCTGGTCTCGGCTGCAGCCACAAATCTGACTCTGCCGCTAAATCAATTTGTCTGGGGTCAATCACAATGAGCCTTGTCCCTTTATCTATAGCTCTGAGCACTCTCTGGTGGGCGTGATGGAGTGTTTCTGACATGTTCTTGCCCCAGACTACAATACAGGACGGTGGGTAGTCATAGTCTGGCACTGCATAGAAACCATAAGTAATCCTGGATGCCAAAACCCTGGGCACAAAGCAGACGTGCCCCTGCCAGACAACATTTGGCGTGCCAAAAACGTTTGCCAATCTATCTAAGTAGCTTTCTTCTAAACCTTTAGCCGCACCTGTCATGAAGGCGACCGACTCAGCTCCGTAATTGTCCCTTGCTTTAGCTAACTCAGCGGCTACCGTGTCTAGCGCCTCATCCCATGAAATCCGCTGCCACTTGCCCTCTCCTCTTTTCCCTGTTCTTCTTAATGGGTGCTTCAAGCGGTCGGGGTGGTAAAGGTATTCCAGAGAGGCCAAACCTTTGTCACATAGCGTCCCTTTGTTCAGCGGGTTTTGGGGGTCACCTTCAACCTTGACGACCTTGCTGCCTTTTATATGCACCAGTATGCCACAACCTATGGCACAAAGGCCGCAAGTACTTTTAACTACGCGGTCCGGCAACTTGGATTCGCTTATAATTGCACCTGCCATACCAAGTTTTTCGGAGCTGGCGTCGACCTGGACTTGTCCAGTACGAATTGGTGGAGCTGGGGTTATAATAGGCAGAACTTTTGAACTGGCTTTCAGTCACACTATTTAACCCAACCGTTACCATCTCAGATGATTGTAGCAATAAAGTGCATTGCCTGCAACTGGCAGTCGATAATACCAACGACCCTGCGACCTTATATGGTCAGATTCAGAGAAGTTTGACAAAGCTAGCTTAGCTGCGTAAAGTGTCCATTAGCAAGTTGTGCCATAAATGCTGACCACGCACATGAATTATAAAACTGATAAATCATTCGCAGTTGAAATGGATTCAAAAGACCCTATATCTAAATATAGAGAAAGGTTTTACATACCAAAGCAGAAAAATGGTGAAGACTGTATCTATTTCTGTGGACACTCGCTTGGATTGCAGCCAAAATCTGTGCGAAGTTATATTGAGCAGATATTAAAGGACTGGGGAACACTTGGAGTTGAAGGATGGTTCCATGTAAAGAATCCATGGATGATTTATGATCAAATTCTAATCGAACAAACCGCTAAACTCGTCGGTGCAAAACCGATAGAAGTCGTTGTGATGAATTCGCTCACTGTGAATTTACATTTGATGATGGTTCCATTTTACAAACCAACCCCATCAAGGAATAAAATTTTAATTGAGTATCATGCTTTCTCATCTGACCAATATGCAGTGAAATCTCAGATTCAATTTCATGGATTTGAGCCCAAAATGTCTCTTATAGAAATCCATCCGCGGGAAGGAGAAGACATCATCAGAACTGAAGATATTGAATCTTTAATAGAAAAAGAGGGTGACTCAATAGCGCTTATTATGCTAGGAGGAGTAAATTACTATACGGGTCAAGCATTTGATATGGAAAGAATCACCGGTATTGGACATTCAAAAGGTTGTCTGGTTGGTTTCGATTTAGCACATGCCGCGGGAAATATTTTATTAAAGCTTCATGATTGGGATATAGATTTTGCAGTATGGTGCAGCTATAAGTATTTGAATTCGGGACCGGGAAGCATTGCAGGTTGTTTTATTCATGAAAAACATTCCAATAATTCCGAATTGCCAAGATTTACAGGTTGGTGGGGGCATAACAAAGAAACTCGTTTTCTGATGGGTCCAAATTTTGAACCGATTGAAGGGGCAGAAGGCTGGCAATTGAGCACTCCACCAATTTTGCAAATGGCAGCTTTGAGGGCTTCTATGGAAATATTTGATGAAGTTGGAATGGAAAGATTGAAGGCAAAAAGTGATTTATTGACAGGATATTTAGAGTTTCTTATTGATGAAATTAAGAGCGAAAGCATTTCTATTATTACCCCATGGGACATAAAGCGAAGGGGATGTCAGTTATCTATTCGCATACAAGGAAATGGTAAGGTCTTACATAATAAATTAACTTCTCAAGGCGTAATTTGTGATTGGCGAGAACCTGATGTAATTCGTGTTGCTCCCGTTCCGTTATATAATACATTTATGGATGTATATAAATTCTCCGAAATATTAAAAGCGAACATCGAATAAATTGAAGGTATTTTGATAGCGCTATCACTACCTGCTCTCTACCATCAATAGCCAACAAAAGGGCGGAATGTTACTCTAGCCTCACATCCACTCTACTTCCCCCTTCAGTGTTGTAACCACATTCCGCACGCCCAGATTTACCTATCCAGAAAGGTTAGCCACAAGTGTAAATAACATCTCGTGATATGGCATGACATCCCCTGTCTACCGCCGCGTAAAGGAGATCCTAATGAAATTGAGGTTATCCCAGATCGCATAAACTGTGGATCGAGCGACTGAAAATTGCGCCCCAGAGAAGCTACACTATGTGGAATTCGTGATTTGACATACAGCCTTCGGGAAGTTTACAGTGGTCTGATAGCTGAATATAATGGCGAAGGGAGTGTATAAGTGATGGCTACAACTCAAGTAGTGAAAAGCGTGTGTGGCCTATGTACGGGTAATTGTGGCGTCTTGGTCACTCTGGAAGATGGTAAGGCAGTTGAAATAAAAGGAGACCCCGAGAGTCCACCGAACCAAGGCGGCTTATGTAGAATAGGTCTGGCCTCTTTGGAATACCTTCATCATCCCAACCGGCTAAAGCATCCACTAAAAAGAATTGGGCAGAGGGGTGAAGGTAAGTGGCAGCAAATCTCATGGGATGAGGCATTTAGTCTGGCGGCTGAGGTGCTAAATAGAGTAAAGCGGGAGCATGGCTCAGAGGCAGTAGTCATGGTGCACGGGTCGGCGAAGGGGCCGATAGACACTCACCTGGTGCGGTTGGCTAACGCCTTTGGCACGCCAAATGTGGTATGTTCTGACCACGTTTGTCATGTGCCGAGAATGCTGGCTGCAGAATTTACCTTTGGGTTCTTCCCCGATGCTGAATACGGATACCCGCCGGCGTGTATTGTCGTCTGGGGTGTCAACACAGCCGAAACACTTTTTTATGTGCACAGAAGCCTTGTCCAGGCTGTGAATAGAGGTACAAAGCTAATTGTCATAGACCCTCTGGAAACGGGGGTTGCCAAAACGGCAGACCTGTGGCTGCAAGTTAGACCAGGTTCAGACTTGGCACTAGCTCTAGGAATGATAAATGTAATAATTAACGAGGGTCTTTACGACGAGGATTTTGTCCATAACTGGACGGTTGGCTTTGATAAGCTTAAGACCCATGTTCAGGACTATTCTCCGGAGAGGGTAGCTGAAATAAGCTGGGTTCCAGCAGACTTGATTGTAAAGGCAGCCAGATTATATACCACCAATAAGCCGGGCCATATAGAGTGGGGTAATGCGCTTGACCATAATGTGAATAGCTTTCAGACAGGCCGTGCCCTTTCAATCCTGATGGCATTAACAGGTAACCTTGGTGTGCCGGGTGGAGAAATAGAGACGCCGGGATCAGGTTTCCGTTACGGTGACACCGAGTCATCAAATCGGATGCTAGGACGCTGGTCATATCAGTTAGAGCTCCGTGATAAGATTCCAAGAGAGAAGCGGCAAAACAAAGTTGGAGCGGACTTGAACATGCTACTGGATTTCCGCTACGTTCTTCCCCAGTCGGTCATAAAGTCTGTCTTAGAAGGAGACCCCTATCACATCCATGCCGCCTATGTTCAGGCGTCTAATCCTCTGTCATCATGGTGTAATATTCGGGAGACGTACCGAGCATTGAAAAAGCTAGATTTCTTGGCAATATCCGACATGTTTATGACGCCGACGGTGGCTTTGGCTGATATAATATTCCCGGCGGCCAGCTATCTCGAGTTTGATGGTATTCAGGTGCGGGAAGATGGCGCACTAGCTCAGCTTCAGCAGAAGGTTGCCCAGATCGGTGAGTGCCGATCAGACCATGAGATAATAAACGGACTGGCAGAAAAGCTAGGGCTGGGAGAGTATTTTTGGAACAATATTGACGATTCTTGGGATGCTATTGTAGAGCCGGTAGGCTTAACCTTTGAGGAATTCAAGAAAATAGGTTGGTTTGAGAAGCAGCCTGAACAATACAAAAGATACGAACAGGATGGTTTTAAAACACCTTCAGGCAAGGTTGAGTTGTACTCAAGCCAGCTTCAAGAGCGGGGCTTAGATCCGTTACCTACATATTATGAGCCTCCTGAGACGCCATACAGTGACCCTGAGCTAACTAAAGAGTATCCCTTGCTTTGTACTACTCGAAAATTAGCCGCCTATCGCCATTCCGGTGGCAGACAGATACCCAGTCTAAGACGTAGTCATCCAGAGCCAGTTATTATCATTCATCCTGAAACAGCCAGCAAGCTGGGGATAGAAAATGGTGACTGGGTATATATTGAAACTAAGCGGGGGAGAATAAGGCAGAAAGCTGATTTATCAACTGGCGTTGACCCACGAGTGGTTGTTGTTGACCATGCCTGGTGGTTCCCAGAAAGGGGGGAGGCAGAGTTATTTGGTTGGGCAGAGTCAAACTACAATGTACTGACAAATGGTGAGCCGCCGTTTAACCGTGAAGTGGGTTCATTTAACATAAGGGGCTTAGCGTGCAAGGTATATAAAGAATTTGTTGCGCAATTAGAATCCTGATACCTACTATTATTAACTCTTGCCTATCCTGAACATCTTAGTGCCACATACCGGGCATACACCTTGAGTTGCTGGTTTGCCATTCTTCATGATTATGGCCCTGGCATCCCTCATTTCTCTTTTGGCACGACACTTCACACAATATGCTTGCATTTTTTGCCTCCCTTTTTGGCATGGAGAATAGACCATCCGCCACCAGAATGTCAAGTGCACTAAGTCACAATTTATAGCGTAAAGGGCAATCTCTAGATCAGAATCATTTTAGGTGAAGCTTTCGGAATAGTCCTCGTTCTTTTCCCTAGAGACCACAGCTTCCCTGTGAGCCATCTCCTTCTGGCGATTGCTATTAGAACTACACCCAGTATAGTAAGGGTTATTGCCGGGGGGATGGTTTCACTGGTTGTGCCGACCAAGAAGATCCACGTCGCTAATGCGAGGCAGATGATGCCCGAAATTAATCTATCTTTTCTCACGTTGCTCTCCAATAGAGAAGTTGTAGCAGCCTAACAGTGACATATCAGGTGCATTCTACCTCAACCACTAGTATTCTCTCAATTACCGGGGCTGAATTTATGAAAAAGAGTGAATAGCTTAACGTGACACAATCGCTTGAAACGTTTAATTAGAACAGGCCAAACGCTGGACATTTCTTTCGTTATATAATATCGAGAAGACAAATAGGCAGGAGGTCTAGGATGCTACTCAGATCCAGATTGTACCTAGTAATTGCGATTCTAGGTACGTTAGCGCTTTTGACTGTAGCATGTGCTCAAACTACCCCAACGCCAGAACCTTCAGGAAGTAGGGGTTTTGAGGATACCGCATGGATGTTGGAATCATATGGGGAGAAAGGTAACTTGCAGACCGTGATAAAAGGGACCGAAATTACCGCAATTTTCGACAGCACTAAAGCTCAAGTCCACGGGTCCGCCGGTTGCAATAGGTATTTTGGAGACCATGAGATCAGTAACAATAAGCTCTCTATCCTTCAGATAGCGTATACGGAGATGTATTGTCTGGAACCTGAAGGTGTCATGGAGCAGGAACAGAAATATTTGAAAGCACTTCAAGCTGCCGAGAGCTATGAAATCAGGGATGGTAAACTGCGAATAACCTGTGGTGCTGAAGTATTGATTTTCGTCGCCAAACAGGAATAGGCTATCGGCCACAGACTCTAAGAATAACAAGTTACAGACGACCAAGCAATAAAATAGGTGTATAGCTAACAGTATTCAGTAGGGATGCCACAAAAGCTCGTTCTGTCACCCCTTTGAACAATCTAGGGGAAAGTCCACTTGGGCCACCTGTAAGGCTGGCATTGCCTTAACACAATCGATGGCTTAGAATGGAGCTTACAGAACAGGGGGTAAAGAAGGAAACGCTCTAGGTGTAAATAGGGGGGTGAAGGAGGGAAATTATGTCGCTTATACCAGCTTTTGAAATAGGCGTCTGGAACACCTGGATTTTCATGGCTGCTTGGCTGTTTTTTCATATAGTGCCCCTTACCTGGCCGATATTCAGGTATGATATCAAAGCTATGTTCAAAAAAGGGGCTGCTTCTCCCCCCTACAACAAGACCGAAAAAATAATCAATAACTTTGGGACGGTAGTTTGGGTTATTCTATTCATATACTCCATCTTCCTGCCTTTACCATTGGGGACGCCATTGCTTTATGCAGGTATCGCCCTCTTCGTAGTGGGATTAATAATATGTGAGATTGCGGGAATACCCTGGGCGACTGCCCCTGTTGATGAACCTATTACCAGAGGAATATACCGCTACTCAAGACACCCGATATATATCGGTGTATTTGTGCAATACATAGGCATCGGCATTGCTTCCGCTTCAGGTCTCTTTTTATTGCTTACCGTCGTACAAATAGCCCTGTCAGCTTCTGTTGTAGCTGCCGAGGAACGGTTCTGCTGCGAGAGGTACGGCAACACCTACCGAGAATACATGAACAGAACGCCAAGATGGATAGGAATGCCGAAATCCTAATAGTTTTCAAAGGGGGGTTCAAATACAATGAAAGCGGATGCAAAAACAGAAGCCGAGGTAATGGCTGTTTTGAACCAACTCATTGAAGCTTACAAAAAGCAGGACTTGGATGGTATCTTGGCACTCTATGCACCAGACCCTGATGTGGTTACTATCGGTACAGGGGTAGACGAGAAGCGCATCGGACTGGTCGAGAAAAGAGCCCAATTAGAACGTGATTTTGCACAGGTCGAGGATATATCTGTTCAGCTAGACTGGTATTTGATCTCTGCGGCAGGTTCAGTGGCATGGGTGGCATCCGATCTTGTTGCTCAGGGCAAAGTCGCTGGGCAAGTAGCAAGCACTCCTATGCGAACAACGTTCGTGTTGGAGCGGCGTGGGGGAAAGTGGCTTATCGTACAGCAGCATAACTCGGTGCCGGCTGCTGGGCAAAAAGAGGGTGAGTCATGGCCAACGGGGTCATCGTAGTAAACAATACTCGTGACTCGAAAGCTGCAGGACTTCTCTCCGACGTCATGGCATATAAAGCCGAAGACTCTTATGGACCACAAGAGCTTGAAAAGTCACCCTCTAAAACAAGAGCAATTTGCGAACCAAATGGGAAAAACCCCCTAGCTCCATCGTGGGGGTAACAAAAGTCCATTTTGTTGCCCTGACTGAGTAACATTCACTCATTTTGTTACCCCACCCTCCTCAAAAAGCTTCGACACCAGATAGACCACGGTTACATTGCACTTTCTAGCGAACTGTGCATTATAGTACCCGATGGTTACCAATCTCTGCCACTTTCAGTCAGATAGTTGACAAGTGTCTTATAATATGATAAATACATTATATTATACAGACAAGGAGGTATTGTATGAAAACAAAAGGACTAGGCAAGGCATGGTTGCTCGTAGTGGCACTAATCGTTGCTGCCATGGTGCTACCAGCATGTGCCGCCGAGGAGGCGCCACCACCACCGCCACCAGAAGATGGGGTGCCACCACCGGAACCGGAACCAACATGGGCGGATTTGCACATTCCTCTACAGGACATAATAGATACTGTTGAGGTAGATGGTGAGTGGGTGCAATTCAATCTGGTTGCTCCCTATGAACCGTTCCTGCAGATTCTCGCCGGTCCCTGGGGCTCCATTGTTGACAAGGAATGGTGCATTGAGAACGGTGACTGGGATGGGACGCAGGCATCTTACGAAGCGCTCAACGACCCTCCAGCCGGTGGCTCACCACTACAAGCAATAGCCAACGGCACCGGTCCCTTTATGCTGGAGAGATGGGAGCCCGGCGTGGAAATCTGCCTAGTGAGGAACGACAACTACTGGCGAGAGCCGGCTAACTTTGAGAGATTGGTCATCAAGGTTGTTGATGAGTGGACGACCAGGAAGCTCATGCTGGAAGCCGGTGATGCCGACCATATCTATGTTCCCAGGGCTCATATCGCTGAGCTTGAGGGCTTAGAGGGGCTAACGGTCTATAAGGACATGCCTACATTGCAGGTAGATTCCTTCTTCTTCCAATTCGCCATCAGTGAAGAGAGCACCTTCGTCGGCAGTGGTCAATTGGATGGTAATGGCATCCCGCTTGATTTCTTCTCTGACCTAGATGTAAGGAAAGGATTTACCTACGCCTTTGATTGGGAGACATACCTTGAAGACGCGCTGATGGGTGAGGCTGTGCAAGTCGGTTCGCCGATTGTTGATGGGCTTTCCTACTTCAACCCTGACCAGCCAATGTATAGCCTGGACCTAGCCAAGGCAGAGGAGCACCTGAAGAAAGCCTGGGGTGGGCAGGTATGGGAGAACGGGTTTACCCTTACCATAGCCTATAACGCCGGTAACCTGGTACGGAAGACCGCCTGTGAAATCCTGCAGGCAAACCTCCAAAGCATCAATGAGAAGTTTTTAGTCCGCATCCAGGTTATGCAGTGGCCTACAGTCTTGAGGGGCATGTACATGCAGCTTTTGCCCATGTTCCAGATTGGCTGGCTGGCGGACTATCCTGACGCCCACAACTTTATCTTCCCGTTCATGCACAGCGCTGGCACTTTCTCTGGGTGGCAGAACTACAATAACCCCGAGGCAGACGCCCTTACTGAACAAGGAATTGGCTCAGTAGACCCGGCAGAGAAACAGGCAATCTACAACCAGCTGGGGCAAATATACTACGATGATTGCCCCGGCATCATGCTGGCTCAGCCGCTGGGCAGGCGCTACTTCCGCGATTGG
>DAOWJM010000153.1 GCA_030640325.1 Dehalococcoidia bacterium
TCTCTACATGCTTCTGCCAGCACTTCTCATGCACATAAACAGCACACCTGGCGCAGTAGTAGATATGGGCTCTGGCATCCTTTCCACAAACAGGACACTTCATTGATTACCTCCTGAGATTATATTTATCAACCTCACCCCCTTGGTCCCCCTCTCCTTGAAAGGAGAGGGGGAAGAGTGGTTTTTGAAGGGGAACCCCGTTATAATTCGCCCCTTCAAACTTCTCCTGACAAACGACCTCAGCTGATGATAGCTATCTTATTCTCACCTCATCACCAACTTGGGCATCAAGAAAGACGCTGGCACTGTCTCCCTTTACCCCTATCTCAAGGTATCCGTCACTGCCAATAAGGGCTAGAAGTCCACTCCCCTCGGCATAAGTGCGGCTCAACCCAAAAATGAGCTGCTCGCCAACCTCAATGGTTATCGCCTGTTTTGCCTGGGGTAGGTCATTGCTCTCGATATCGGTAATCAGATTGCCAAAGCTATCGATATGGATAATATGCCCCACAACTGAGCCATCCGCTGCCTGATATGGCTGGGGAAGCGGCAGCGTGGTAACTGAGGTTATCACCTCGCCAAAGTCCGTCAGCGGGAAGCCCAAGGAAAGCCGAGCCGCTACCGGGGCAAAGATATCGCGTCCATGGAAGGTAGAGCTAACCGTTGACCGCCAGAACTGAGGCTTGGTGATGGCAACTGCCTCGGGCTTAGCCGAAGACTGCTGGATAACATAGCTCAGGACGCCATTATCTGGGGCAACAAAGTCAGCCGATTTTGTTCTCAGGATAATAGCCCTTCGCTCGGTGCCAACCCCAGGGTCAACTACCACCACATGGATTGTTCCTTCAGGGAAGAAGGGATATGCCCTGCTCAGGACAAAGGCAGCCTGGGCAATGTTCTGTGGTTCGATGGTATGACAAATATCAACCAGCTTTGCCTCAGGGTTGATACCGAGCATTACCCCTTTCATAGCCGCTACGTAGGCATCGGTCAAACCTAAATCGGTAGTCAAGGTTATTATGGAAGCCATTGCAGCCAATTATTAGCTAATTCTCAGAGCAAATATAGAGATAGTGATGAATAGAACCACCAAGACGATGGTAAGTTGAAACAGCGTTTTTTCCACACCCCGTTTAGTTCGATAGACGGTGTCAGGCTGACCAAAGATACCCCCTAGCCCCCCACCTTTAACCTGAAGCAGAACGGCGAATATCAAGGCTAAAGATAATATAATCTGAGCCACATTGAAGTAAGTCTGCATCTCATCCTTCCTCTAACTTCTTCTCCAGTAATTCGTTTACCAGCCTTGGGTTGGCACGACCTCTGGTAGCTCTCATTACCTGTCCAACGAGGAACTTCAGAGATTGTTTCTTCCCTGCCCTGTAATCGGCTACTGCCTGAGCATTGTTTCTTATTGCCGCCATGACTTCCCTCTCAATCACCTCGGTATCACTGATTTGGCTGAGTCCCCGCTGGGCAATAATGTCGGCTGCCTGCTTCCCGGTAGCAAACATTTCTTCGAGAGCAGATTTGGCGGTGGCGGTGCTAACATCGCCTTGTGAGTCCAAGACCAATAATTCGACAAGCCATTCAGGACTAATTCTTGCTCTGAACCCGTCTATCTCAATGTTGTTGGCATTCATTATACGGCTGACCTCACCCAAAAGCCAGTTACTTACTTCCTTAGCCCCTCTGTCCTGGGGCAGTTTTCTATACTCTTCAGTTTTCACGCAGTCTTCAAAGTAGTCAGCCATTGCCTTGGAGCTGACAAGCAGGTTGGCATCATAGAAGGGCAGGTTGTATTCAGCTACAAATCGGTTGCGTCTGGCTTCAGGCAGCTCGGGCAGCTTTGACCTTATCTCCTCCACCCACTCACGGTTCAACACCAATGGGGCAAGGTCAGGCTCAGGAAAGTAGCGATAGTCGTGGGCATACTCTTTGCTGCGCTGGGCAACCGTTATCCCCCTCTCCTCCACCCATCCCCTGGTCTCCTGGAAGAGCTTTTTGCCCTCCACAGCCGTCTTTCTCTGCCTTTCAGCTTCATACTCCAGAGCCCGGTAGACTGCCTTGAAGCTATTCATATTCTTGACCTCGACCTTAGCCAAAGAATCCGGGCTGTTCTCAGGACGAATGCTGATATTGGCATCGCACCTGAAGCTCCCCTCCTCCATATTCCCGGTAGATACAACAAGGTACTGGAGTATGCTTCGCAGCTTTATCAGGTATTGTCTGGCTTCCTCCGGGGAGCGCAGGTCAGGCTCACCGACAATCTCCATCAGCGGCACTCCAGCCCGATTGACATCCACAAGGCTATAGGACTCCCCACCTGGGAAGGTGCGGTGTATTAATTTAGCCACATCCTCTTCAAGATGAACACGGGTTATACCCACCCTCCTCTTTTCGCCGTCGACCTCAATGGTAAGCCAGCCATGATGACCAAAGGGGGCATCATACTGAGAAATCTGATAGCCCTTCATTAGGTCAGGATAGGGGTAGTTCTTACGGTCAAACTTGGTGTAATCGGAGATAGTGCAGTTGAGGGCTAGGGCGGTCATTACTGTATATTCTACTGCTTGCTGATTGATGGTAGGCAGAACTCCAGGCATCCCCAGGCACACCGGACAGACATGGGTATTGGGTGGAGCACTGGCATAATCAGCGCTACAGCGACAGAACATCTTGCTCTTAGTCAGAAGCTGGGCATGAACCTCCAGCCCGATAATGGTCTCGTAGTCCATAGCACATTTTAGTATAGCAATAATAGTGATGACTGACAAGGAAGATATTTTATTTATCTACCTCACCCCCTGTATCCCCCTCTCCTTCAAAGGAGAGGGGGAAGGGTGGGAAGAAAGAGTAGTTTTTGAAGAGGCTTCGCCCCTTCAATCTACCCCCTTAATAAATAATCTCACATATGCTATAATTTCTACTGTAGTTTGGGGATATAGCTCAATAGGGAGAGCGCTGCGTTCGCATCGCAGAGGTCGGGGGTTCGAATCCCCCTATCTCCACCAATGATTAATAAGCCCCTGTAGCTCAGGTGGATAGAGCAGCGGTTTCCTAA
>DAOWJM010000139.1 GCA_030640325.1 Dehalococcoidia bacterium
AGATAACCTGGTTGCCTGCCAGGTAGCCAAGCATAAATTTAATGTGCCTCAGACCATAGCCCGCACCAGCAATCCAAAGAATGAGACTATCTTTAAGAAGCTTGGTATTGATGTTACTGTAAGTAGCACCAACATTATCCTTGAATACATAGAGCAAGAGGTACCAACACACCCACTGACGCACCTATTAGATATCAGGGATAAAGGGCTGGAGATTGTAGAGGTAAAAATCCCACCCCACTCACCCACGGTAGGCAAAGCAGTGAAGGAGCTTCCGCTACCACAGGGAAGTGTCCTGTCACTAATTATTCGTAGCCAACAGAAGCCCGTTGTCCCTAATGCCAATACCGTTCTTCAAGCTGAAGACCAAATCATAGCTGCTATCACCCCTGAGTCGGAAGAGGCACTAAGGACTGCTCTCAGAGGTTTTTGACCATTTAAAGCTGGCAGTTTTCCTGCCAGTCAAGCGTTTGACGGAAACAGGCTGTTTATTATATTATGAATGCCGAATGTCAAATTTCCCCCCGACCAATCCACCCCAAGAAAGGAGAGGACTATTTTGAGCGAGGAAACAACGGCGGAAACTACGGCTAAAGGTAGAACTACAGGGCAAGTTAGGTGTATGAACTGTATGGAAAGGATTACGCCACCACCGGGCGTAAAGCAATATAAGTGCCCTCACTGCAGCTTTGAGTGGCGCATATCCTGGCCATTGCCCAATTTCCCTCGGATAAGGGGGCCAGTCTGGGATGTAAACAGACGGTTAACTGAAAAAGCGATGAGTAAAAAGAGAAAGGGGAAAAAGTAGATATGTCCCTAAATAAAAAGATAGCTTATATCAATCTAACTAACGGCGAGATTGAAACCAAGCCCATCCCCATCAGTATCAGGAAGAAATTCCTTGGTGGTCGAGGGCTTGATATGTATCTGATGTATAACCACATCAAGCCCGGCATTGACCCATTGGGACCGGATAATGTCGCCTTTGTCAGCGCCGGGATTCTGGTGGGCACATTGGCTTCGGCCTCAGCCAGAACCCATATCGCTGGCAAGTCGCCACTTACTGGCTTTGTTGGCAGCGCCAACATGGGCGGCTTCTTTGCCCCCGAGATGAGATGGGCTGGCTTTGACCACCTGGTAATAAAGGGGAAAGCAGAAAAACCAGTCTATCTTTGGATTCATAATGGTGAGATTGAGATAAGAGACGCCTCAAACGTCTGGGGGAAGACGGTTACTGAGACGCAGCAGATTATCCGAGAAGAGCTGGGTGATAGAGACATAAAAGTGCTGACCATTGGACTGGCTGGCGAAAATCTAGTCAGATTCGCCAACGTCATGACCGAGATTAAGAATGCCGGGGGCAGGTCTGGAATGGGTGCTATCCTCGGCTCCAAGAACCTTAAGGCTATCGCCGTCAGAGGCACTATGGATATAAAGATAGAGCACCCCGCCGAAGCCCTAGAATATAATAAAAGGGTAATCACTCAGGTAACCTCGGCTAAGGTGTCCCAGACACAGGGGAGATTGGGCACCCCCTTCATCTGGGGAGCAACTAACTCTTGGGGTGGAATCAGAACCAGAAACTTTCAAACTAACCAATTTGAGTATTGTGATGAGATTGAGCCTGAGGCGATTGATGAACATGTTATTGGCATGGCTGGTTGCTTCGGCTGTCAGGTTCACTGCCGAGCCAAATATATCATACCCGATGGTCCCTACAAAGGGGTTTATGACGAAGGACCTGAGTATACCGCACAGGGTGCATTGACCGGGGAGCCCGAATGTAAAAACCTGGTTAATCTATTAGCAGGTAATCACCTGCTGAATATGTATGGTCTGGATATCTTGGAGACGGGCAGCCTAATCGCCTGGGCGATGGAACTCTATGAAAAGGGTATCCTTACCGATAAGGATACCGATGGCTTAGAACTAAGGTTCGGCAATGATGAGGCACTCGTTGAGATGATACACCGTATTGCCCGCAGAGAAGGGCTGGGCGACATTCTGGCTGAAGGCGGGTTGCGAGCTGCTGAGAAGATAGGCAAGGGCTCTATTAAATACCTTATCCACGTCAAGGGGATGAGCAACCTCCACTCGGACGAGAGA
>DAOWJM010000093.1 GCA_030640325.1 Dehalococcoidia bacterium
GCACTTTTGGCTATTTCTCTATCAAGCCATCCCGATTCAATAGCTGCCACCATACCACCCATTTGGTCAATCTTCTTGATTATCTCCCAGCCAGCCTTCTCCAGCTCATCGGTCAAATATTCTACATAGTAAGAGCCAGCCAGGGGGTCAACAACATCGCATAGCCCAGCTTCAAACATTATGATTCGAGCCGCATCCTGCTCCAGCTGTATCGCCTCCATACTGTGCCCCAGCCCCAGAGCCTCATCAAAGGGTGGATAGCAGGTGGGGATGTATCCGCTTAGTGCCTCGGCAACGCCGCCAATTACGCTGCGCATAAGGTTATTCAGTGGTCGGCTAACGGTGCAGTTATCGTGCCCCATCATGCAGCCGCCAACATCACGGTAAATCATGCTTCTGGGGTCCTTAGCGCTAAACCTTTCTTTCATAATCTTAGCCCACATTCGCCGGGCTGCCCTGAGATAGGCTATCTCCTTAAACATTTCCAGGCTGCCACTGGAATCATTAAAGGTTATTCTAGCACCAAACTTATCAATATCCAGCCCAGCATCTATACCTAGTTGGACATAGGCTATGCCCATGGCAAGGTGGAAACCCAGAACCTGCTCCCTAGTGGCTCCTGCCTCACGTGGGTGGTGACCATTGATGCTGACCGGGCGCAGCCCGGGCATTTCATCGGCACCGAATACGATGGTATCACTTATCAGCCTCATTGCATGCTTGAGCGGGAAAATATGGGTTCCCCTAGATACGCATTCCTTTAAGATATCATTTTGCGGGGTGCAGTTCAGTTTAGCGATAGGAATGCCCCTCTTTTTGGCTAGAGCGATATACATTGCCAGGATAACATTAGCCAGGGGATTTATTGTCCAGGCTGAGTTAATCCTATCTAGGTCAGCCTCCCCAGTAAATGGCTCATAAAGAACTTCAAAGTCTCTGAGGGTATCTATTGCCACCCCTGTTTTCCCCACTTCCCCTCTAGCTTCCGGGGCGTCAGAATCATACCCACACTGAGTGGGTAGGTCAAAGGCCAGATTTATCCCCGGAATCCGTCCGCGGGCAATCATGAACTTGTAGTAGTCTCTGGTATCCTCGGCGGTTCCATATCCCGAATATCGCCCGGCTCTTACCAAACCGCCACCGGCAGAGGCATGGCCACCACCTACAGCTGGTGCCGCCCCAGGGGGCAGGCTGGCATATTTGCCAGCGGTAAAGGGATATTGCCCAGGGAAGCCGACATCCCTTAAGAAGTCATGGTCTTTCATATCTAGAGGCGTATAGAATTTTTGTGGACTTTCAGTTACCCCAAACCTAGCTAGCTGTTTTTTAAGTATTTTTTCTTCCCATTCAGCCCTCCGTTTTTCTATTTCCGCTAGCATTTCCTTATCAACCATTTCTACCTCCTCCTAGATTTTCATTGTTCCCTTTTCCATAAATCTCAGGTGGAAATCAAAGGCTTTACTTAGAAGGTGCGGTTCATGTCCCCCCTTAGCCTCAGCTTGGTGGAAATAATCCCACAGGAGTGGCTTATAATCAGGATGGGCGCACTTTCCTATTATCTCTGTAGCCCGCTCTCTGGGGTCTAAACCCCGCAGGTCAGCCAAACCCTGTTCAGTTACAATCACACTTACCTCATGCTCGGTATGGTCAACATGGGAAACCATAGGGACAATGGCGGAAATATCACCCCCCCTAGCTATAGAAGGTCCCATAAATATGGAGAGATAGCCATTTCTAGAATACTCCAGTGAGCCCGATGGACCAGCCACAATGCGTGTCCCCATAAGGTGACTGCTGTTCACATGACCATATATGTCCATTTCTATAGCACTATTTAGCGCGATTACCCCCAGTCTGCTGATAACTTCAGGACTATTGATTACATCTAAAGGCCGCAGAATTATCCTCTCTTTATACTTGTTTATATCCTTCACTAATCGTTGCATGGCTTCTTCGGTGAAAAAGCACCCACACCCAGAGACAAATTTGATTTTCCCGCTGTCAATAAGGTCGAGCACGGCATCATCTAATAAAGATGAACTCACCTCTAAATTTTCAAACCTTGACTGGGCAAGTTCACTCAGGATAGCGCCTCCCAGCGCCCCCAGACCTGTCTGCAAGGGAAGGAGGTTCTCCGGTAATCTCCCCTCCTCTACTTCTTGTTCCAAAAAGCCGACTATGTTTTTCCCTATCTGCCGGCTGACATCATCTATGGCTGCTCTTTGGGGGAGCTTACTTTTCTTATCAGAAATAATAATTCCCTTGATTTTCTCTGGACTAATTTGAATATAGGGTGTGCCAACCCGGTCGCGGGGGCTGGTTAGCGGGATAACTTTTCTTTTAGGAGGAGAATCTAAAACATAGATATCATGGATACCGCTTAGTTCCAGGGGCAGGTTCAGGTTAATCTCAACTATAACCTTCTCCGCATATTGTATCAGAGTGGGCAGGTCAGAAACGAGAAGGGAGGGAACGATAAAACCTTCGTCGGTTATCTCTATTGCTTCCAGAACCACAAGGTCGGGCCTACCTATGGTACCACTTCTGACCTGATGAGCAAGCCAGATGGAGCCCATGTCTGAATAGTGAATCTGCCCACTATTGGCTGCCTTAGCCAGGACTGGATTTGATTGGTGGTCCAGCCGCCTATTAATAACCCCCAGCTCGGCTAATTTCCCATCAATGTCAGGGCTCATTGGTGCCGCTGACCAGAGGTCAATCTTAAATTTCTCGCCACTCTCTGCCCGCTTGGCCAGGGCTTCAAAGAAAGAAATGGGACAAGCCACTCCAGAGGGTGTCCCGGTAGTACCAATTCGCATCCCATCTTCCACCAGTTGGGCTGCTTTCTCAGCAGTTAAAACTCTTTCCCGCAGAGGTTCAAACTTAATTCTTTCCTTTACTTGCTCTTCCATCTCCTTTCCTCCTCAACTAGTTCCCAGTGCCTGTTTAGCCAGAGTAGCTACCTCTTTGGCTGTTCTTGCTACCGGAATACCTGCCTTTTCCAGGGCGTTTACCTTGGACTCATATGAGCCCCTGCCTCCGGTAATGATGGCTCCGGCATGCCCCATAGTTTTCCCAGGTGGGGCTGTTCTTCCTGCTATAATTGCTACCACCGGCTTTGAAACCTCACTTTGTATATATTCTGCTGCCTGTTCCTCGCTTGTCCTGCCAATCTCTCCAATGAGCACAATCACCTTTGTCTCTGGGTCTGCTTCATATAACTTAAGGATGTCAATAAAGCTGACGCCGGTGATAGGGTCACCTCCTAGCCCCAAGGAAGTGGTCTCGCCTAGCCCGGCTTTGGTAATATAATCGGCAACCTGATAGGAAAAGGTTCCACTGCGAGATACTATGCCCACAGGACCTTTGCGGTAGACATCACCGGGAAAGTAACCGATAGAGCATTCATCAGCAGTGATTATTCCTGGGGAATTAGGTCCCAGCAGAACCGTGTCCGTCTGCTCTAACGCTTGATGCACCATCATCATATCCTTAACCGGCATACGCTCTACAGCAACTACAATCAGTTTAATTCCAACCTCTAAAGCCTCAAAGATTGCTTCTTTGACAAAGGGGGGAGGGACAAAGGTAATGGTGGCATCAGCGGGATGCTCTCTCACCGCCTCTCGCACCGTATCATAAACAGGGACACCATCTAACTCGGTTCCACCCTTGCCGGGGGTGACTCCGGCTACCACCTTTGTTCCATACTCCATCATTCGCCCGGTAGCAAATGAGCCTAATCTGCCTGTAATTCCCTGGGAAATTACCCTGGTATCCTTATTTGCCAGAATGCTCACTTTGACTTCCCTCCCAATTCTATAGCTTTATGCACTGCATCCTCAACCTCTACCTCCTGATACAGATGGGGAGACTTACAGGCTGATAATACCTTCACCCCTTCCTCGGCGTAGCGACCATGGAGTGTAGCTACGATGGGAACATGCAACATATTTTCCTTCTCCATTTCATTGATGGCTTCGACAATGCCGCTAGCAATGACATCGCACCGTGGTCCTCCGGCAAATATGTAAATTAATAGCGCGGTCACATTTTGGTTTTCCAGGACAACACCAATGCCATTTTTGATAGTAACTGCTTGTGTTGCCTGCCCGCCCAAATCCAGGAAATTGGCCGGACTGGAACCCTCCTGATGGAGGTAGTCCATGGCTGACATGGTAAGGCCAGCGCCATTGCTTATTATTCCAATATTTCCGTCCAGCAATACATAGCTCAGGGCAAGCTCAGCTGCTCGCTCCTCAACTGTTTTGGCTGGACGTTTAGGCATTTCAGGCTGACGGTAGAGCCCACTATTATCAATATTAAACTTAGCATCAGCCGCCAGGATGTTTCCATCAGCCGTTACCACCAGGGGGTTAATCTCAATAAGTTCCCCGTCCTTATCCCAGTATGTCTGATAAAGCCTCCTGGCGGTGCTGACAATACCATTATGAAGTTCTTTGGGGACACCTGCTTCCTTCAGCTGGTATTGGAGTTGGTAGCCGAGCAGTCCATACCTGGGGTCAATGA
>DAOWJM010000146.1 GCA_030640325.1 Dehalococcoidia bacterium
GCATGCTTTTTAGCATACCCATGAAATCTAAACTCAATTAAGTAGTGAACCATTTTGATATCGTACCGATGATGCCCCCTCCAGCTTATATCCCCGCCCTCCTCTTATGCCACTCCGTCGCCTGCTCATAAGCATACGCAATCTTGAGTATGGTCTCCTCGCCGAAGGGCTTGCCGATTATCTGCATCCCTATCGGCAGTCCATCGGCAAAGCCAGCAGGGATGGAAATCGCTGGCAGTCCGGCAATGTTTATCGGCAGAGTGCAGACGTCGCTTAAGTACATCTGGAGCGGGTCGTCCACCTTCTCCCCAATCTTGAACGGGACAGTGGGTGAGGTGGGGGTTACCAGGGCGTCATATTTCTCAAACGCCTGGTCAAACTCCTGCCGTATCAGGGTGCGAACCTTCTGCGCTTTGAGATACCAGGCATCGTAATAGCCGGCGGAAAGGGCATAGGTGCCCAGCATGATGCGCCTCTTTACCTCATCGCCAAAGCCAAATTGTCTGGTCTTCTCCAGAGCCTCCCACATACTATCTGTATCGGTATAGGAGAAGCCATACTTTACCCCGTCATAGCGAGCCAGGTTAGCCATAGCCTCCGAGGGGGCAATAATGTAGTATGCTGCCAGGGCATAGGGGGTGTGGGGCAGTGATACCTCCCATTCTACTCTCGCTCCAAGCTCCTCAAGCTTATTGATGGCGGCTCGCATCGCTGTTTCCACCTCAGCTTGCATCCCCTCAACGAAGTACTCCTTGGGCACACCGATAGAAAGCCCATTCAGGTCAGCGGTTAAACACTGAGTATAATCGGGCGTTTGCTCAGGCACTGATGTAGAGTCTCTGCTATCGTAGCCAGCGATGGCATTCAACACTATAGCGCAATCAGCGACATCCTTGGTTAGGGGACCTATCTGGTCAAGGGAGCTGGCAAAGGCGACCAGGCCATATCGACTCACCCTGCCGTAGGTGGGTTTTAGACCGGTGACACTACAAAAACCAGCCGGCTGGCGAATACTCCCTCCGGTATCTGAGCCCAGGGCATAGATGGTCTCACCAGCAGCCACAGCCACTGCTGAGCCTCCGCTACTTCCCCCGGGAACACGAGTTAAGTCCCAGGGGTTATGAGTGGGGAAAAAGGCAGAGTGCTCAGTGGACGAACCCATGGCAAATTCATCCATATTGGCTTTGCCCATAATTACGGCACCGCAGCCGTTTAATTTTTCCACTACAGTGGCATCATAAGGCGGCACAAAATTTTCTAACATCCTTGACGAGCAGGTGGTCGGTATCCCTTTGGTGCACATGTTGTCCTTGATTATCACCGGGATGCCGGTGAGGGGGTGGGTGTCACCCTCGGCAATAAGCTGGTCAGCCTTTTGGGCTTGCCTTAACGCCAGCTCCTCGGTAATAACGACCAGGGCACGAACCCTTGGTTCCGTCTGGTTGATGCGCTCCAGGCAGGCTTTGGTTAATTCAACTGAGGACAGTTGCCTGGTCTCAAGTAGCCTATGCGCCTCATGAATGGTCAACTGGTTTATTATCATTCCAGCACTGCTTTTACTCTGAAGAATTCCCCATCCCTTCGGGGGGCGTTGGCTAGAACCTGGCTTTGGGGCAGAGAATCGGCTACTTCATCGCCCTTGGTTACATTCTGGAGAGGAATAGATTGGGCAGTAGGTGGGACGTCAGTGGTATCTACCTGCTGTAATGCCTCAAAGTTCTCCAGGATATTGGATAGTTGCTCTCTGAGCCTGTCAAGCTCGGCCTCAGTCAAACCCAACCGAGCCAGCAGGGCAATATGTAGCACTTCTTCACGACTTAGCTTCATTGCTTGCTCATTATAGCACCCATATCTGAGTATCGGCAACAGAGCTGGCTCTTTCCCACCCACCCGCCCTATAGAGGTTTTACCTCTCTGAAACTCTCCTGAATAGAAGGAGACAGCTAAGGCGCAAGGCAAAATTAATTGTAGGGTGTCTAAGAGGGGCGTCAGCCCCTCTAACGAAATTACCTCCCCCATCTTTTTGGGGGTCAAAGGGGCGCCAGCCCCTTTTTCTTATGTCATTGCGAGCCGAAGGCGTGGCAATCTCAGTGGTAGGGGGTTGGGGGCGCAGCCCCCGAATACGATTCTAGGGTGGGTGGGTGGGAAGAAAATAGATTGATAAACAACAAGAGCCATTCTGCTATAATGGTATTAACATGTCTGTGCGGCTGATATTGGCTATTGTTAGCACCCTGCTGGAAGAGGCAGCTTTAGCAGTGATTGTCCTCTGGGGCTTGCCCCAGTTAGACATTCATATACCTCTGGCTGGTCTTATCGCTATGATGCTGGCATGGGGTGCCTATTCTATTATTACTTATCGGATTGGTAGCCGAGCCCTGAGGAGAAAGCCGGAAATTGGTCTGCCAGCTATGGTCGGTGGCAAAGGCGAGGTGGTCAGCCCGCTAGACCCCGAGGGTCTCATCAAAATTAAGGGTGAGCTTTGGATAGCCAAATCAGCCGGTGGGAGAATAGACACCGGTGAGGAGGTTACCGTGGCAGGACAGGATGGACTTAAGCTCACTGTGCGTAAAGGGGACTGATGCTCCAAATTGATGGGGCGCAAAAATCGGGGAGCGGCACTATAGTTCGCTTTGCCGTTGGATTAGCCGCTCTACTTGGTGAACAACTTCACCTTACCAATATCCGAGCCAAAAGGGAAAAACCAGGATTAAGACCTCAGCATCTTAAGGCGCTACAGGCATTGCAGCAAATATGCCACGGCAGTTTAGACGGTGGTGAAATTGGCTCCGGGGAGATTTGGTTCGAACCCGGGGGCGAGATCGAAGGTGGACGCTATGAATGGGATATAGGTACCGCCGGTTCAACTACCTTGCTGGCGATGACCCTTTTGCCTGCTGCCTGCTTTTCCAGTGGAGCCATCAGCTTTAACATATCTGGTGGCTTGTTTCAAGACTTTGCTCCCTCTGCTTATCATATGCAATATGTCCTTTTCCTAGCGCTAAGGAGCATGGGTATAACCGCTGAGCTCAACATTATTCGCCCCGGCTATGTCCCTCGTGGGGGTGGAATTATAGGGGTGGGGGTGGAGCCGGTAAGGGGAAAGCTCAAGCCAATCAACTTACCCGCTCAGGGGAAGGTAACCCGGATTCAAGGCATTGCCCTTTCCTCTCATCTCAGGGAGAGGAAGGTAAGTGAGCGAATGGCGGCAAAATGCAATGAAGTGCTCCGCTCACAGGGATACCGGGCAAATATAGAGCTCGTCCATGATACCTCAGCCCTTCAGCGGGGGGCAGCTCTTGCCCTATATGCCGAAACCAGTTCCCGGTGTATTATCGGCGCTGACCGGGCAGGTGCGCCGAGGCGAACCTCAGAGGACATTGGTCGCTCTGTAGCCACCAGTCTGCTTGAGGATTTGTCCACCGGGGCTACCGTTGACCGCTATTTAGCCGACCAGCTTATCTTTTACGCTGCCCTCGCTGACGGTGTCAGCGAATACCGCATACCAAGGCTGACCGAGCATGTGGAGACCAATCTATGGCTCGTGGAGACCATACTGGGAGCCCAGACCGAAGTCAATCAAAACTTGGTAAAAATTCAGGGCATAGGCTACCATAGTTGACATAACTAGAAAAACAATTCTCAAAGCTAACTAGATACGAATTGTTTCCTTATTTTTTTAAAATTCTGTTTGTCGTCGCTTATAGACAAAAGAGACTACGAGTAACACTACCCCCGCTGCCAGAAGACCAATGCCGTACATTTCTAGAGGAGCTAGGGTGTCAGCAATAAGCTGTGGCATCCATGTCTGGGGATAACCCGGCAAGCTCTGGTGGTGGTGACTCCGACACGGCTTCCCACAGGTTGTCTCTGAAACTTTCCTTCACCGGTTCCAGCGAGATTACCAGACTCAGACTTTCGCTCCTTCCCTCAATGTAGTCATAGAAGGAATATATACCGGCACTTACCTGTTGCTTTATCCATAGTTCCTGCTCAGCAATAGTATTATTTACCACCTCAACCAGGAACTCCTGCTCTTGAGTGATTTCTTCGCTAATAAGTTCTTCTGCCAATGAGGACACATCGAGCTTATCTATTTCAGAGACAGCGAAGTCTGGATTGAGGGCGGTCTGATTTAGCGTGAGCACAAGACCAAAAGCACATAGAGACAGGGAAAGAAGGAGGCCTAAAATAGCCAGAGCCAAGCCCTTAAGAAACTTCATTTGGGCGGCATTTTATCACTTGAATGGCTATAATGCAACGGGCGGGGGATTAAGATTTAGCTCCCAAAGTAACAGAAGTGATTTAAGCCCAGCAATTTGGCTACCCCGGATATAGTGATGCCATAGAAAATCGCCGGTTTGGATATGCTAAACTGGTCGATGGTATCGTTTACTACGGTAGTGCCAGTTACCAGGGCTATATCACACCAGTTTAGATGCCCTTCAGTCTGGCTGGGGTCATATATCTTTACGCCAAATTTCTCTTTGCCAATGTTATCCCGGTCCATATCGGTTACCCTTAGCTCAAACCTCTCGGATAATGCCTCTACCATCCTTGGCTGAAACCCGACCATTGCCACTCTGGGGTGACCGTAGTTTCTCTCTATATACCCTACCAGCTCATGGCTACATTCCCTGGGCTGGTTATTTTTGCAGTGTATGGTCTTGGTTATCAGTCCTAGATGCCTCATTACTGCATTGAGGCTGGAGATAAATATGGCTCTCCTGAAATTGTTTCTCAAATCCATTGCTACAATATCAGATAGCCTGCCACTGAAGTCACCATACATGTCGGTAAAGGCTTGTCCCAGGGAACCCCTGAACTCAGCCTGCATCAGGCGCTCAACACCTATAACCAGCGGATAGTCTCTATCCTCCGGGTTGCCAATAGCCTGTTGGGGGGAGAGTGGGGTTGCCCGAATTATGACCTTCTCCCCTTGCAGTCCATTCTCGTTTATCAGTTTAACGAATTCTTTTTTGATAATATCGTACAATTTATTTCGCCTCACGGTAATATTACTAAACAAAGGATGACGATGTCTATAGCGGCAACAGACTGAGGCACAGGTAGTTTCTTGCTTTCAGTGGGCGGGATTGCTATTATAACCAGCGGTGACCAAGCGCAGAATTGATAGCTTACTGGTAGATAGGGGTTTGGTGGAGAGCCGAGCCAAGGCTCAGGCTTTAATTATGGCGGGGGAGGTGGTGGTGGAGGGGAAAGCCGCTATTAAGCCAGGAACCCTGGTGGCTGAGGAGGCGGCAATTACTATTGTTGAGCCGCCTCCTTTTGTCAGTCGTGGCGGCATCAAGCTTGACCATGCCCTTGACAAGTTTCAGCTTGATGTCTCCTCTAAGGTAGTGGCTGATATTGGTGCCTCAACCGGCGGCTTTACCGATTGCCTGCTCAAGCGGGGGGCAAGCCGGGTTTATGCCATAGATGTGGGCTATGGTCAGCTAGACTACCGCCTGAGGCAGGACAAACGGGTGGTGGTTATGGAGCGGGTGAACGCCCGCTACCCTATCTCTCTGCCGGAAAAGGTGGATTTGGCTACCATAGATGTGTCATTTATCTCGGTGGAGAAGGTGATACCTTCTGTAGCTCAGTTGCTGAATGATAGCGGTTATTTACTGGTACTCATCAAACCGCAGTTTGAGGCAAGACGGGGTGAGGTGGGTAAAGGAGGTATAGTCAGGCAGCCGAAGGTGCATGCCAGGGTTCTGGGGCGGTTTATCGCCTGGGTGGTAGACCACGGCTTCAGGCTGGGGGGACTGGTGGCTTCACCTATCCTTGGTGCTTCTGGGAATAAGGAGTTTTTTGTCCTATTGAGGTTGACATGATGCATACCGAGCTGGTTACTCTGGAAGTAGATGGCTTGAATATTGTCGGTCAGCTTTATCTACCCGCCGGCAGGGCGCCATACTCTACGGTTTGTGTTTGCCACGGTATACCGGCTAAAATTCCCGACCTTCATGATAGAGGCTATGCTGCGCTGGCGGAGCAGATTTGCCGCCACGGCTTTGCCGTGTTGATTTTTAACTTCAGGGGGACTGGGGATAGTGGTGGGAACCTGGATATTTTGGGCTGGACCAGAGACCTGAAGGCGGTGATTGATTATTTATGTGCTTTGCCTGAGGTGGATAAGTCTCGCCTATCGCTGCTTGGCTTTAGCGCTGGGGCTGCTGTTTCCATATATGTGGCGTCGCAGGATAATAGGGTATCCTCCATTGTAGCCTGTGCCTGCCCAGCGGAATTTACTTTCTTTACCAAGGTTGATGAACCACAGTCTGTCATCGACCATTTCCGCAGTATTGGTGCCATCAGGGATAATGATTTTCCCCATTCCGCCCAAGAGTGGCTCGGTGGCTTCAAGCTAGTTAGCCCTATTAACTATGTAGCTGGAATTTCCCCCAGACCTTTGTTGTTAGTGCATGGCAGCAGGGATGAGACCGTCGAGGTCAGCGATGCCCATAAGCTATATGCTCGGGCAGGCGAGCCTAAGCAGCTCGTCATTGTGGATGGAGCACAGCACCGGCTGCGGCAGAATGATAGGGCGATGGCTATAGTTTTGGACTGGCTTAAATCCCAGCAGAAAAATTGACCTACAGGTGGAAATTAGTTTATAATTAAACTGAGAGGCAGATAAACTTGCACGAGAGTTGCGGCGTTTTTGGAGTTTATGCCCCTGGCGAGGATGTAGCTCGACTTACCTTTTTTGCTTTATTTGCTCTTCAGCACCGTGGTCAAGAGAGCGCTGGTATTGCTACCACCAATGGCAAAAGGCTCCAAGTTTATGCTAAGATGGGGTTAGTATCCCAGGTGTTTACCGAGGATTCCCTAAGCCAGCTCGGCGGTGATTTTGCCATCGGTCATAATCGCTACTCCACTAGAGGTTCCAGCCGAGCAATCAACATCCAGCCAATTGTTGTGGGTAAGGGTTCAAATACTATTGCCATAGCCCATAACGGGAATATCGTCAATGCTGAGCACCTGTATCAAGAACTCTCCGACCTGGGTTATCCCTTCCATACCTCCACGGATACTGAGGTTATCGCTAACCTTATCCTCTCTTCCCCCGAGAAACGCTGGGTAGACAAGATAAGGTATGCCATGCATCGGCTTCAGGGGGCGTATTCTCTAACACTCATGACCAACCGTAGTTTGTATGCAGTTCGTGACCCCTTTGGTGTGCGCCCGCTATGTCTGGGGGCTATTAATGGCGGCTGGGTTATCGCCTCGGAGAGCTGCGCCCTTGACCATATTGGAGCCAGCTTTATCAGGGAGATTGAGCCTGGTGAGATAGTTTCTATCACTGAGAATGGTGTTGATAGTTACCAGGAAGAGGTAGGCAGAAGGGCTCTATGTATCTTTGAGTATATCTACTTTGCCCGCCCTGATTCGGTGATTAATGGTCGGTTGCTTTACCCAGCACGGCAGGCTATGGGTGAGGGGCTGGCTCAGGAACACCAGGTGGATGCCGATTTGGTTATGGGTGTGCCTGATTCAGCTACTGCCGCAGGCATCGGTTATTCCAGCTGGTCAGGTATACCCCTGTGCGAAGGATTGCTCAAGAACCGCTATGTTGGACGCACCTTTATTGAGCCTGACCAGCGAATCAGAGACCTTGGCGTTAAGCTAAAGTTTAACCCTTTGCCTCTGATGTTGGATGGCAAGCGAGTGGTGGTGATTGACGATAGCATTGTTCGTGGCACTACTACCCCTCAAGTAGTTAAGCTGCTGAAAAGGGCAGGGGCTAAAGAGGTGCATATGCGTATCTGTGCCCCACCCATCCGCTACCCATGCTTCTTCGGTGTGGATATGGCTAGCCGCTGGGAGCTGATTGCTGCTCAAAAGACTGTGCCTGAGGTTAGGGATTTTATCGGTGCTGACTCACTGGGCTATTTGAGCATTGATGGACTGATTAAAGCGGTGGCTTTGCCTAAGGATATTTTCTGTATGGCTTGCTTCACTGGAGACTACCCCATACCAGTACAAATTGAGATGGATAAGCTGGCACTGGAGACCATGCCCGCTGATGAATATAACCCCTTTGGCATAAAGCAGAGATAATCTAAGGCACTTAACTATCTTGCTTGACACCAGGACTTGAATCCATTATTAATAGCTGGTAACTAGCTGCTCCAATATCCATATAAGGGGGATTGATATAATGGGCTACTTTACCATACTGGCGGCTATACCCGGCTTCTTTTTGAGTGCTTTCATTTTCATGCTTCTCTGGGGTGTTATTGCCCCCGACTTCGGCATAGAAAAGATAGGCTATCCCATGGCTATGTTGATAACCATCACCCTTTGGCTCGCCGTGGCACCTCTGGCGGCGGCTGCTGGTCGAGGAAAAAGAGAGTAACTACACTATTTTTAGTAAAAGAGATTTTAATTACAGGAGGCAAGGCAGATTAAAGAGACCTATGCCACGGCTGGTGTCGATATTGCCCTTGCTGCTAAGGCAAAAGAGCTGATTGCAAAACATGCCCGCTCAACTCTCCGCCCCGAGGTCTTGGGAGACTTGGGGTTCTTTGGAGGGCTCTATGAATTTAAGGGGTATCGCCAGCCGGTTCTGGTGTCCAGCGTTGACGGCGTGGGTACCAAGCTGAAGATTGCCTCCGCTTTAGCCAGGCATGATACTGTTGGTATTGATATCGTCAATCACTGCGTCAACGACATACTTACCTGTGGTGCTGAGCCACTCTTCTTTTTGGACTATATCGCTATGGGCAAGCTGATGCCAGAGCAGGTGGAGACTATCGCTCAGGGGCTGGCTCAGGCTTGCCGTGAGGTTGGCTGTGCTCTTATTGGTGGTGAGACGGCAGAGATGCCTGGGCTATATGCCGAGGAGGATTACGACCTGGCGGGCTTTATCATAGGTGTGGTGGAGAAAGAAAAGCTCATTCTGGGGAAGACTATCGGCATCGGTGACACCATTATTGGCTTACCCTCAAGCGGACTTCATACCAATGGTTATTCTCTGGTGCGTAAGCTCTTTGGTGCCGACCAATCGGTATTAAATACCCGCTACCCTGAGTTAGGTCGCACCCTGGGTGAGGAGCTTCTGGAGCCCCACCGCTGCTACCTTCACCAGTTGAAGCCGCTGCTGCCGTTTATTAAAGGTATGGCACATATCACTGGCGGGGGGTTGATTGATAATGTGCCTAGGATTCTGCCACAGGGTGTGGCAGCAAAATTTGATAGCCGTGCCTGGACAGTGCCGCCTATCTTTCAGCTCATTCAAAAGCGGGGCAATGTAGCTCAAAACGAGATGTATCATGTATTCAATATGGGCATCGGCATGGCGCTCATTTGCTCACCAGGCGATGCCGGCCAGCTTACCAGAGCACTGCCTGAGGCCGAGGTTATTGGTGAGGTGATAAAACAGGTGGGGGAGGCAAGGGTAGGTATCGAGTAGTTAGCTGCCATTTTCAGAGAGTAGGAGAATAAATATGAAACAATCGAGTAAGGTGGTTTTCCTATTCTTTATCGCTGGTGTCTTATCAGTTCTGGCTTTTCCATGCAATCCACTGATCATATTCAAAGTTCTTGAACCCAATAATATTAAGGTGCTATGGTATTTTGGATGGATATTCTGGGTAGTCGGTATAGTCTTTGTAATTCTGCCTTATTACTATATTTATTATCGCAAAGTAAAGGTCTTGGTTGATAGTGGAATTTACGCCGTGGTCAGACACCCCTTATATCTGGGTTGGATTTTATCGATATTCGTTGCCACGATTTTCCTTTACCAACATTGGTTATTTGTGATTATTGGAATTCCTGGAATAGCCAGTGTTTACTTAATCTCACGACAAGAAGAGCATCTCAACATTGAGAGGTTTGGTGATGCCTACAAACGCTATATGCAAAGGGTGCCAAGAATGAATCTGTTGGTGGGGGTCATACGGCTAGCACAACGTAGAGAAGTAAAATAGAAGCAATTGGAGGTTTTTATGCGAGCTATTATCAGTGTGTCTGACAAAGCCGGTGTAACTGACTTTGTCAAAAACTTGAGCCAGTTGGGGTTTGAGGTATTCTCTACCGGTGGCACCAAAAAGGCGCTGGAAGAGGCTGGGGTGCCGGTGAAAAGTGTCTCTGAGATTACCGGATTTCCTGAGATTCTTGATGGCAGGGTGAAGACCCTGCACCCAGCAGTTCATGGTGGCATTCTGGCTAGACGCGACCTGCCCGGTCATATGGCGCAGCTAGCCAAGAATAATATCCAGGCTATTGACCTGGTGGCGGTTAATCTCTACCCCTTTGTCCAGACGGTATCCAAAGAAAATGTTGCCCTTGATGAGGCGCTGGAGAACATTGATATCGGTGGACCAACCATGATTCGGGCGGCAGCTAAGAATTTTCCCAGCGTTATTGTACTGGTAGACCCCCAAGATTACCAGCCGGTTCTGGAAAAATTGAGGCAGGGGGGTGTGGACTTGGCTGAGCGTAAACGGCTGGCGCAGAAGGCTTTCCAGCATGTGGCTGTCTATGATACCGCTATTTCGCAGTACTTGAGACGGGATATAGAAGGCTTTCCTGAGGAGCTCACCGTTGCCCTGAAGAAGCGCTATGGACTTCGTTATGGTGAGAATCCGCATCAGCAGGCTGCCTTCTATGCTGAGCAGGCGGTGGGAACTGCAATGGAGACTGGCATCACCTGGGCAAGACAGCTATGGGGTAAGGAGCTTTCATTTAATAATATCTTGGATGCCGATGCTGCCTGGGGTGTGGCAATTGACTTCTCAGCGCCCACGGTAGCCATTATCAAACATACCAATCCCTGCGGGCTGGCTAGTCATGAGGATATTTCTGAGGCATATCGGCGGGCATTGACTGGTGACTCAGTGGCTGCCTTTGGTGGTATTGTTGCTGCCAACCGGGCGGTTACCTTAGCTATGGCTGAGGAAATGAAACCAGTCTTCTATGAGATAGTCATCGCCCCTGAGTATGAGACTGAAGCCCTGGAGAGGTTAAAGCGCAAAAAAGACCTTCGTATTCTGGTTGCTGAACTGCCGCCAGGTTATGGTGTGGCGCCGGCAGGCTATCTTGATTTCCGCAGGGTAAAGGGTGGATTCCTTGTCCAGAGTTCAGATTCTCTTCCCGAGGGCGGTGTTAGCCTGCGCACGGCGACCAAACGTGAGCCAACGCCGGCTGAAATTGAAGACCTGCTCTTTGCCTGGAGGGCGGTTAAGCATATAAAGTCAAATGCCATTGTGCTGGCTAAGGATAAGACACTCTTGGGAATGGGTGCCGGGCAGCCCAGCCGCATTGTCAGTGCTCAGATAGCTATAGACAAGGCTGGAGATAAAGTTTCCGGCAGTGTTCTGGCTTCAGACGCCATGTTCCCCTTTCCCGATGTGGTGGAGGCGGCAGCCAGGGCTGGGGTTACTGCCATTATCCAGCCCGGCGGCTCAATAAGGGATGAGGATTCAATCAAGGCGGCTGATGAGCACAATATGGCTATGGTTTTTACCGGCGTCAGGCATTTTAGGCATTAAGCTCTAATCTTGGAGGGAGGCTATGGCTAATGTAGTTCTGGTTTCTGATATGCTTAGAGGTTTCCTGGAGGAGGGTTATCCTCTGTATTGCGGGGAGAGGGCTCGCCGCATAATCCCTAATGTTCAACGTCTGCTGGAGCGGGAGCTTGCCCAAGGCTCCACGATATTCTTCCTTTGTGACCATCATGCTCCCGGTGACCCTGAGTTTGACATGTTTCCCCCGCACTGTATTGAGGGCACTGCGGAGGCGGAGGTCATCCCCGAATTAGCACAGTATGAGGGCGAAATAATACCCAAGAGGACCTATAGCTCATTTTTTGATACCCCACTTGAGGGGAAGCTGAGCCAGCTCAAGCCAGAGAAGCTAATTGTTTGTGGGGTGTGTACTCACATCTGCGTATTATACGCTGTGGCTGATGCTAGAATCCGTGGTTATGAGGTGGAGGTGCCTGTCGACTGTGTTGCCTCCTTTGATGAAAAGGCGCACCACTTTGCCCTGGATTACATGGAAAACACGTTAGGGGCTAAGTTGACCAGCTTGGGTGTCGGCCGGGCTAAGCCAGCCAAGTTTGAACCCCTTGAGGCTGTCTTGTCTGGGGAGACGGCTGATGTTTACTTTGCCCGCACTGTGGAAATATTGCGTCAAGAAGGACTTAACCCGGTGGCTACTATGGAGATATTCTCTGGGCGGGCGGGGGTATTCTGCGGTATAGAGGAGGTCAAGGCTCTGCTGTCTCGGATTTTGCCTGAGGCTCATCGCCAGGTATGGGCTCTGGCTGAGGGTGAAACCATGAAAGAGAAGGAAGTGGTATTGCGCATAACTGCCCCCTATCAGAGCTATGGGCTGTATGAAACGGCTATTGATGGTATTCTATCCTACTGTAGTGGTTGGGCAACTGCTGCCAGGGAGTGTGTGGAAGCAGCCCAGGGGATACCCATCATCAGCTTTGGTGCCCGCCATGTTTATCCTTCAGTGGCTGGGATAATGGATTACTCAGCTATTATTGGCGGTTGCGCTGGCTGCTCCAGTGTGGCTGGGGCTAAGCTGGCTGGTATTGAGCCATCGGGGACTATACCTCATGCCCTGATTTTAATTATGGGGGATACGGTTAAGGCGACTTTAGCCTTTGATAAGCATATGCCGGCTGGCATACCCCGTGTGGCTCTGGTTGATACCTTTAAGGATGAGGCAGAGGAGGCTCTGCTGGTGGCTCAGGCTCTGGGTGAGAAGCTGGATAGGGTGCGTCTTGATACCCCCGCTGAGCGGGGCAGCGTTACCCCCGACCTGGTCAAGGAGGTCAGAGCCAGACTGGACTTGGCTGGCTTCAAACATGTCGGCATTTTCGTCAGTGGGGGCATTAATGTGGAGCGGATAAGGCAATTCGTTGAGGCAGGGGTGCCAGTTGATGGCTTTGGTGTCGGCAGCTATATCAGCGGGGCTAAGCCCATTGATTTTACCGCTGACCTCCACGAGGTGGAGGGGAAACCAATTGCCAAGCGGGGCAGAATCCCCGGCATTACACCCAACCCCAGGCTCAAGCGCATAATGTGATGAGACTGTTTTCTACCTCACCCCTCGAAGAGTCTTCGACCTGTATCCCCCTCTCCTTCAAAGGAGAGGGGGGAGGATGTTAAGAAGAAGGGCGAAGCCCCTCTTAGACACCCTATTAAACCTAATCCCCTTCAATCTACCCTTGACAAATGAGCTATAATGTAAACCAATTATTATCCCATAAAGGAGGGATTTATGCTAGAACAAATGGTTGCCTTCTTCGTCTCTGGGTTCGCAAACCCCAGTATCTGGGGGATTGGTCTGGCTGTAGTCTTTGGCGCCGTCTGGTTTGCCGCTTACTGGACGCCAATCCTTAAGAAACCATGGGCTTGGGCAGTTCTCGCCGCCGGTGCCTTTCTGACCTGGGCGGCTGTTGCCTTTATTCAAATTCCCCTTCAGTTCTGGACTGGGCAGGCACTGGGTCACTTCTGGAGCCAGGAGGTTCTCATGAGCTGGCTTCTGCTTGCAGCGGTGCCAGGTATACTCCTCAGTGGACTGGTTCAGGAAGGGTCCAAGCTCATGCCC
>DAOWJM010000103.1 GCA_030640325.1 Dehalococcoidia bacterium
CCTCGTTAGCTGACATTAGGGAAGCGCTGTTCCGGATGAAGCGGTTTGTGGCTAAACATAAGAGGGTTTAGCCCTAAGATTGCTTATTAACCCTATCCCCTTTATCCCCTTCCCGCAAGGAATACCTCTTCCTATTCTAGGGGAAGGGGAAGATAATTTTTAGAGGGGCTTCGCCCCTCTAAACTCCCCGTAAAAATGCCGAAGACTTTGCCCCTCTAAGACTCCCCGTATACGATTTCTTAACTCCCTATATATGGTTTCTTCACTCCCTATGTGTAGTTTCTTAACTCACCAAGAATCAGAGAGAGGCAAAGCCTCTCTTATAAAACAATCTCCCCCTCTTCTTTGGAGGAGAGGTACTATAAGGAGAGTCAAAGAAAAAAGAAAGGCGAAGCCTTTAGCAAGAGGATGGGGAGTTTAAGATGGGGCTTACGCCCCCTCTTTTTTAAAACAATTCCCCCTCCCTTGGTAAGGGAGGGGGATACAGGGGGTGGGTTGTAAAATCAGATAAGCCCCATCTTCTGCTTAACCTCGCTGAGGGTCTCTGCGGCAATAACCCGAGCTCGCTGAGCACCATCAAGGAGAACATCGGTTATATACTGGGGTTTAGTGGCTAAAACAGCCCGCCGTTCCCGTAAAGGCTCAAGGGTAGCATTAATCTTTTGAGCCAGGAGCATCTTACAATCGACACAGCCAATATCAGCCGAACGACACCGCTCACCGATACTGTCCAATTCAAGCGGATTAATATATCCCTGAAGTCGGTAAATATTGCATATCTCCGGGTGTCCGGGGTCAGTGCGGTATCGGCGAGCTGGGTCGGTAACCGCGGTCATTACCCGCTCTGTAGTCTCCTGTGGTGAAAGAGCCAGTTCAATATCATTGCCCAGTTGCTTGCTCATCTTTTCTTTACCATCCAGCCCCAGTATCAACGGAAACGAGGTGAGCTTGGCTTCAGGCTCAGGAAAGGTATTGCCAAATAGATTGTTAAAGCGGCGGGCAATCTCTCTGGCTAGCTCCAAATGAGGCAACTGGTCTTCACCTACCGGTACAACTTCAGCTTTATAAAGCACAATATCGGCAGTCATTAGCACCGGATAACCTACCAGCCCATAGTTTATATTTTGAGGTTGCAGCTTCGCCTTCTCCTTGAAAGTAGGCACACGCAGCAGCCAGCCCAAGGGAGTAACCATGCTAAGTAGAGTATGTAATTGCATCACCTCGGGGACATGAGACTGGACAAAAAGAATGCTCTTCTGCGGGTCAAGACCGGCTGCCAGCCAGTCAAGCATCATCTCGTGGATATTCTTTTGCAACCCGCCAGTATCCTCTAATGAAGTCAGAGCATGGATATCAACTATACAGTAGATGCAATCATACTCGTCCTGAAGGTTCACATAATTCTGTATGGCTCCCAGATAGTTGCCCAGGTGCTGCCTGCCTGTGGGGCGAGCTCCAGAAAAGACCCGACGCTTCATCCAAAGTTCCTCAAGCGAAGTGTAACATAAAAGGAGATACAACGGCAAGGTTACCAATTCAGGGCAGCAACCTAGTGCCTCCGACCTTTCTAAGACGAAGACCCGGATATCGCCTATCTGACACTAATAAAAAACAGGGCTTTATCTGCCCTGTTTTTATCTTCTTTGCTCAATCATCTGCAGGCTGTGTTGAATCGCCATGGTAAGCCTGAGCCAGGTTACTGCTCTTCCCGGGGAGTGACAAAACCCATAGGTCTTGTGGCTTCTACCTCCTCAACAGCCGGTATCTTTCCGAACCGCTTTTCATATTCCTCCAGGTTTCGCTGGAGCAACACTGCCAGCCTTTTGGCATGCTCAGGACTCATAATTACCCGGCTTTCTATCCTAGCCACACCTCTGCCTGGCACAATACGGGCAAAATCAATAATAATATCATTCCCCGACCTGCTGAGTGAAGTAAGATTGGTATAAATGCCGATTGCCACCTCGTCTGGCAGCTCCACCTTAATTTGTGTAATCTGTTCTTTGTCTTCCATCCCTATTTGCCTCCTCTCACCACGAAATCCCCTCCCCTTCAGAGTCATAGTTTGCACACTTGACAACCACCATTATACCACTTTGTCAATAACCACTCAAAATATCCTTCTTATATCCAGTAAAGTTGACCACCCAAGTGGTAAGCCTACCACCTCACATTTTCTCCGGTGCTGTCATCCCCATAAGGTGAAGGGTCTTAGCCAGAACAGTCTTGGCTGCCTCCACTAACTTGAGACGGGCTTTAGTCAATGCTTCATCCTGAGAAACGACGCGGCACTGCTTATAAAAGCTATGAAACACAGTAGCCAAATCCTGAGCATAATAGGCGAGGTGGTGGGGTTCCAGGGTGTGGGCTACCACCTCAACCATCTCGGGTAAAAGCAGCATCTTCCGGATTAAAGTCAACTCAGGCTCGGTGGCCAGCAAGGAAACATCCCCATCGGCATAGCTAATCTTCCTCTGCTGAGCCAGGCGAAGGATACTGGCAATACGAGCATGAGCATACTGGACATAGTAGACAGGGTTATCGGCTGACTGTTTCTTGGCTAATTCCAAATCAAAGTCCATTTGACTATCGGCGGAGCGAGAGGCAAAGAAGAAGCGGCAGGCATCGGCTCCCACCTCGTCTACCACCTCACGCAGGGTAATAATATCACCGCTGCGCTTGGAAATCCGGACCAACTCATCACCGCGACGCAGGGTAACCATCTGAGAGATTATCACCTCCAGCCTCTCGGGGGCGATACCCAGGGCAGAAACCACCGCCTTCATCCGAGATATATGCCCCTGATGGTCAGCCCCCCAGATATTGATGACCTTATCAAACTTGCGCTCCAAGAACTTGTTATAGTGATAAGCAATATCTGAGGCAAAATAGGTGGGAGAACCGTCGCTGCGCACCACTACATTGTCCTTATCCTCACCCAGGGCAGTAGATACAAACCAGGTAGCGCCTTCCTTCTCACCGATAAAGCCGCCGTCACGCAGGAGCGACATTGCCCTATCATATTGCCCGTTATCAAACAAGCTCTGCTCATTGAACCAGACATCAAAGCTCACCCCTAATAGCTCAAGGTCGCTCTTGATTAGCTCCACGAGCTTGACCAAGCCTATATGCCCCAGTTGAGATAGTGCCTCTTTGGGCGCAAGGGAGAGAAGCCTATCTCCCTGCTCAGCGATAATCTCCTTAGCCAGGTCAATCATATAGCTGCCAAGGTAGCCATCAGAGGGCATCTCGGCATCAATGCCCAAACACTGCTGATAGCGGGCATAGAGGGAGCGATAAAAGGCATCTATCTGGCTGCCAGCATCATTAACATAATACTCCTTCTCCACCCTATAGCCAGCAGCGGCAAGAACATCAGCCAGGGTACTACCCAGGATAGCACCACGACCATGCCCCACATGGAGGGGTCCGGTGGGATTGACGCTAACAAACTCTAATTGCACTCGGCTCCCATGCCCCAGGTCAATATTGCCATAGGAATCGCCAGCGGCGAGGATTGAATCTACCTGGCTGGTCAACCAATCACTGTTGAGGGTGAAATTGATGAACCCCGGTGGCGCCACAGCGATACTACCAATCTCAGGGCTGGGAGCTATAAGCCCTACTATGTCTTGAGCAATGGTTAATGGGCTGACCCCAGTCGCCCGGGCTAATTTCAGGGGAAAACTTGAGGCATAATCCCCATATTCCGGGTTCTGGGGATGCTCTACTGTAATCTCAGGCAGAGCCACTGAAGGCAGCTTACCCGACTCCTGTGCCTTGCTTGCCGCCTGCGTTAGTAGCTCTATAATCCTTTGCTTAATCATTGTTACCCAAATTATAGCACAAAGCTAACTGTGAAGGACAACCTTTAGCGCTTTGCATTGAACCTCACCCCCTTAATCCCCCTCTCCTTTCAAGGAGAGGGGGAACAAAAATTGAAAAGAGGGGTTTCGCCCCTCTTAGACACCCCAAAAGTAAGAGAGTTCTAGAGGCGAAGCCTATGAGGGTGGGTGGGAAGAAAAACATATATTAAAAAGGGGGGAGGGGGATGGGTTACATCACGCTATAAACTTGGGAAAAATCCGAACTTTTGCGGAGGTGTGGTTCATTTTGGGATTAGCTGTGAAGTGGATTTATTACAAAATTACTTTCGACCTATAGCTCGCAGAAATTCATCCTCTTCAATCTTAAGCTGCTTAAGGATGTCTAAAAGCAAGTAAGGGCTGACGGTCTTAGTGGGATGGATAGATATAGGAGCTCGGCGACAATCCTGATGGTGAAATATGGCATGGCTACCCTTTTGACGAACCTTCTCAAATCCCATTGCCTGGAGCCCCTTGACTACTTCTCTAGCTTTAAGAGGAGGCAACCTTGTCATACCGCCACTGCAACCCCAACCCAGCTTGTGCCAATTTCCTCAGGGATTTCCTCACCGTGCTCTTTGCGGTATTCGAGGCAAAGTTCAAGCACCTCTTTCATGTTAGCCAAGCACTCCTCATAGGTCTCACCCTGAGCATGTGCTTCTGGAATCAGAGGACAACTGGCAACATAGAATCCATCTGGTGCTTTCCTGAGCATAGCTGTGTATTGCATGCTTCCCCCTTATGTCCAAATTATAGCACAAAGCTAACAGTGAAGGACAACCTTCAGCGCTTTCCATTGAACCTCACCCCCTTAATCCCCCTCTCCTTTCAAGGAGAGTGGGAAGAATACTATAAGAGAGGCTTCGCCTCTCTTTAACTCTCCTGTTTTTTAACTTCATCCTTTAGCAAATGAAGAACTTCTTTACACAACTTTTTTGTAGGAGGTAAATGGGCTAACATAGAACCTGACAGTGCAGTGAACCGTTGCTTCCACAAACTTGATGCGCCCATCATAGGGTTAGCGAAGAGTTGAAAAAGGGCATCTATCTTTCGCTTCATATGGTCAAACTCAAAGTATAAACGAGATGCACGAGTCAATATTTTCTCTGACGAAATTGATTCTGCCACTTGACCACCAACAAATTCCCACATATCTGTGTCAAGTGAATAAAGCGGTACCTCGCCTTTTTTTAGCTCACCTTCAAGCTGACTCAGTAATTCTTGATTGTGCTCTACTTCTTCTTGCAAAGCCTTTAAAAGCCAAAGCCCCCGCTGTTTAGTTCGTGCTTCCTCTTGCTGGCGTTGCAGTTTGCCGGCACGTCTGTTCAGCCACAGTCCAAGCGGGATACCAAGTCCTACACCTATCACCGTGGCAACTAATTCCGGAAGGAAAAGTGTCCAATCCCACATAGCCAGATTACCTCCCTTAGCAACATTTAAACTACAAGTTACTAGCTCCACTCCCCACCCTTCTGCCACACCTGGGCTAGTTCCTTAGCCAGAAGGTGATGCTCGGGCATCTCTAAATTCGGGTCTGTTTCAAAAAGCCTTATTGCCTCACTGCGAGCAAGCTCCAGCAGAGCCACATCGGAGAGCTTAGCCATACGGAGGTCAGGTAAGCCGCTCTGCCGGGTGCCAAAGAACTCCCCCGGACCCCGCAGCCTTAAGTCTTCCTCAGCCAGTTGAAAGCCGTCCTGAATCTTCTCAATTAAATCCAGGCGCTCTCTACCTATCTCTGAAGGATTCTCAGCTAACAGCATGCAGTAACTCTGCTCCTGCCCTCTTCCTACCCGACCACGAAACTGGTGCAGTTGTGATAGACCAAAGCGGTCGGCGCTCTCCACCAGCATCACAGTAGCATTGGGCACATCTATGCCAACCTCTACTACCGGGGTTGACACCAGAACATCCAGCTCGCCAGAGCGGAAGCGATGCATTACCTCATCCTTTTCCACAGCCGGCATGCGTCCGTGAATCAAGCCTAACCTCAGCTCAGGGAAGACATCCCGGGACAAGCGCTGATATTCAGCCACCGCCGCCTTAGCCTCAATAGCCTCTGATTCCTCAACCAGGGGACAGATAATAAATGCTTGACGACCTTCAGCAGCCTGACGGCGCAGAAACCTGTATGCGCTATCCCTCTGCGCCGGCTTAAGCCACTTGGTCTTTATCACCTGTCTGCCTGGAGGAAGCTGGTCTATGACCGATAGGTCAAGGTCGCCATACAGGGTTAAGGCTAAGGTTCGGGGGATTGGCGTAGCCGTCATTACCAGCACATGGGGGTTAAACCCCTTCTGCCGTAATGCAGAACGCTGGGCAACCCCAAATCGGTGCTGCTCATCGACCACAGCTAAACTCAATCGGTGGAACTCCACCTCCTTCTGAATAAGGGCATGGGTTCCGATAACAATATCTATATCTCCGCCCAGGATACGCTGCTGGATTTCCTGCTTCCTAGCCTGGTTTATGTCGCCAATAAGCAGCGCCACAGTAAGCGGATGAGATAAAATCCCAGAGTAACTGCGCAGGTTGTCTTCTTCTGACACTTGATGCCCCACTCTAGATAGGAGTTGACAAACATTAGCGAAATGCTGCTCAGCCAGAATTTCAGTAGGCGCCATAAATGCCCCCTGATAGCCACTGGCAGCGGCCACCAGCAAGGCTGCCGTAGCCACTACGGTCTTGCCACTGCCCACCTCCCCCTGCAACAGCCGGGACATCGGTCTTGGTTTCTCCAAATCGGCCAATAGCTCCTCAAGCACTCTGTGTTGAGCGGCAGTCAGCTCAAAGGGTAGGGATTTCGTAAAGACGTCCAGCACCGGTGTCTTGGCACTAAAGGGATTGCCCGGCTGGCTCTCCTGCCAGTCGTGCTTTCTTCCCAGCACTCCCAATTGAAGGATAAAAAGTTCGTCAAAAGCGAGACGAAGTCTTGCCCCATCCTTGGCTGTTTCATCCTCCGGATAGTGAGCCTGACTTATCGCCTGAGGCAGCTCAAGCAGGTTACACCGCCGCCTCAACTCTGAGGGCAAGAAGTCCTCCGCCTGCCATGCCCACTGGTCCACAACCTGTTTCATCAGTTTCCTTACTTGCCGAGGGCGCAATCCCTGAGTAAGGGGATAGAGAGGAACCAGGCGCCCGGTATGAATCAACTCTCTATCCTCCACTAGCTCCCACTCCGGGGACTCAAATACGTGCCGCCCACCAAACAGGCTCACCCTGCCACTGAGAACCACCTGGGTATTAGTTGGCAGCTTCTTCACCAGGTAGGGATTATTAAACCACACCACCCTGACATTGCCCGTCTCATCGCCGACAATAGCCTCGGTGCCCCGCCTACCACCGAGCATAGTCACCTGAGCCTGCCACACATTAGCAATAATGGTCTGCTCCTCACCCTCGGCGAGCTGAGAGATATATTTCCTTTGGCTGTAATCGAGGTGACGGTGGGGGAAGAAATAGAGCAAGTCCCGAATCGTTTTCACACCCAAACGGTTGAACTTGGCAGCCAGACTGGTGCTAACCCCTCTAAGGGTAGTGATGGAGGAATCGATAGATTGACCGGCAACCACCCCCTGCCCGCTTGCCCCCAAAGACCGCCTGCCGGCTACCGGGGGCGATGGCACAATGCTTTCCTTCGGCAGCTTGGCCTCGCCCTTCTCTGCTTCCATGCGCTCTGCCTCAGACAAAAAATCGAGCACCTCATTTAACCACTGTTTGCGCTGCTGCTTAGTTAATGAGGCATAGCTGGAATCGACCAGGCGAAGTCTATGAAAGTGGCTCAAAAGCTGGGGGTTAGTTATCGATTCTATGGCTTGACCTGCCCAGCGGCGAAGGAATTTATCCAAACCACCGATTACGGCTGAATCTATATAACCCTTTTCACACTCAAGCTCAAGAATCTTCCGCAGAGGCTCAACATTTATTGACACGGCTTCATCTCCATTCGCCTAGGCGAATAGCCGCGGGCAAGAAAACCTCAACTTTGGTATATGTAAGGAGGGCAAGGAAATTCGCTTTCTGGAGGGCTCGCCTTCGCCAGCGTCCTGCCCGATACCGCTCACCTTCTCCCTCAAGGCTACAATCAAACTCCCCGGACCAGTATGGACGCCTAGCGCCGGCCCCAGTCTTACTATTTGAGGCACTATATTAGGAAAGAGCGAACCTGCGTACTCGGCTAGTGTTTGAGCATCGTCAGGGGTGGTGCTATAAACTATAGCTAAGTCCTCAATGTGTAAAGCTGAACTTATGAACTCACGGAGTCGGCCTATTCCTTTACTTCGGGTGCGTGCCAACTTGACTGGGCGAATCTCACCATCACGCAGAGTAATTAAAAGCTTCACGTTAAGCTTTGATTCTATTGCAGATAGAGTCTTCCCCAGACGCCCACCTTTGACTATGTATTTTACAGTATCCAGAAGTGCCAGGGCACGCAGTTGGCTAATAGTCTTATGAGCTTCGTTTACCACCTGCTGTAGACTGTATCCAGCTTCAGCAGCCTTAGCTGCAGCTATGGCAACAAGACCTTGCCACATTGTCACACCTTTAGAATCGATAACTTCAATCCGACGTCCTTTCCTTTCTGCAATTTCCTTACCTGCCAGCGCAGCATCGCAGACGGCACTGTGCCTACTGGTGATATGAATGGAAACAATCTCGCCAGTTTCTTGTGCTACTTCCTCATATACCTTGGCGAAATCTCCTGGTGATGGGGCTGCAGTAGATGGGTGAATTGGGCTGGTCATCAGTTTAAGATAGAATTCATCGCTATCTATATCGACTCCGTCACGATAGACTTCGTCACCAAAACGAAGATATACCGGTATCACAGTAATACCCAACTGTTTGGCTTCCTCTTGGGTAATGTCCGAACCGCTATCAGTTACAATCCTAACTGTCATTAAAATACTCCTTATCTATCCCCCAATACAGATACCAACAGGAGACCAGGACCGGTATGGGTGCCGATTACCGGAGTTGTCCTCGAACGGTAGATACGCTCCTTAGAGAATGTAGAGCCGAGCCGCTCAACCAGCATCTCAGCCTCATCAGGACAGGCAGCGTCCTCTACCGCC
>DAOWJM010000138.1 GCA_030640325.1 Dehalococcoidia bacterium
GGTGGCACTCTTATGCCAGCGGCGATCAGCTCACCTAGGCTGGCATTCTTGCCACCAACTGCAGGAAGTGAGGCCTTATTTACCTGTTCAAAATCTAAAATATAACTTACCTTTTCCACCTCCTTTGATAAGGCGATAGACTAACAAGTTTTGCTTAGCCAGCTCGCTTAAGAATGGTAACTATACCCGTATCTCCATCAACCCTGATAGTGTCCCCAGTGCTAATCACCGAAGTGGCAATGCCGGTGCCGGTAACCGCTGGCAGACCGTACTCCCTGGATACTATGGAAGCATGGCATGTCAGCCCGCCAATGTCAGTAACCGCCGCCTTAATCTTGGTGAACACAGGAGCCCAGGCAGGATTACTGCATGGGCAGACCATAATCTCGCCCTCTTTGAGGGTTACAATTTCCTCAAGGAGCTTAAGCACCCGGGCTGTTCCCTCAACAACCCCTGCTGAGGAGGCAAAGCCCTTAAGCTCGGTTCCCACCTCAGGTACCACAGCTACTCCTTTTAGCCACTCCTCCACTTTATCAGTGGTAACACCCCATAGCATCACGGTAAAGGGTTCGGATACTTCTTTTGGTGGGATGCCTAAAGCAGGTGTGGGCGCCCACTTTCTAGCTGCGGCAAGTATCCTCTGCCGCTTCTCAGCCTTCTCCATATAGTAGCTGCTTCTTAGCGGGATACCTTCACCCAAGGCCCAGCCAATTGCCAATTCCTCTATCATCTCAGGCACTTCAAATCTGTTAAACATAAATATGTCATCCACTTCTTTTAACATCCCATATTTGACAAAGAGCTTGCCAATATCCCTTATCTTATCCCACCATATGGTATGGAACCAATGCTCTACCCAGAAAAGGTGGTCTTCAGCATACCGGTATATGGTCCTGACCGTCTTGTGAGCATCCTCAAACGATTTCCTATCCTCGTCAGTCTTTATCAGCTTACGGTACTCGGCCACAATCTCATCCCTTTGCTGGCTTATCTTCTCTATTGACCTCTCTATCTTCTCCCCCTTATCCAACCTCTCGACATAGCTCTTCATATAGCTAAATGGGATGTCCAACTTGTTTATCCAGCTCCCCTCGTAGTTGAACCACCCGCTGCCACAGGATACATAGAACCATGGGTCTTTGGCTTTCTCAAGCTCCCCAAGCCACCTTCTCCCGTCTTCGGTTTTACTCAGCTCCGCTATCTTCTGCTCGGCAGGCACATCACGCTTGATGATGTTACCTATGCCAGGGAGAGAGGCGGCTAGCCTGGATAGCCGGCAAAGCTCCTCCTCAGGGCGGAACATCGATACATAGGCACCAGCTACCATCTTGCCGATAGCGCTATCGCTTATCCCCGGAAACAGCTTCCGGGTTACGTCACCAAACATCAGATATGCCAGATAGGTCAGGTTCAGCATCTCGAAGTGATACTGCCAGCCCTTGAACATTTGACTTACCAGCGTATTGAAAGCCTCGATTAGCTCATAGGATGCATAATAACCGCGCGGAGCCGGCAAAACCTGGTCTTCAGGAACGTATTTGGGTAATTCTTCAGGTACCTTCACCGCTACCATTTCCCGACCCAGTGCCTGAAACTTATTAAGCCATTTCTCCCACAGCTCATCATAGTGCTCAAATATATAGAAGGCGCGCTTCCCAAACAGCTCAGCCTTCTCTTGAATTATCTCTGGCGGCGGTGGTTCGATAGCGCAAATATACATGTAGCAGCCAACCATCCTCTGGGCAATGCCTTGGGCTGGTGGGATACAGAATACACGGGTGGTGTACTGGGCGAGAGATATCTGCCATGCCTCGTGGAATATCAGGTCGAGAGGAGGCATAGGCTCCGGGTCATGTATCTTATCCTGGTACCAGAATTGCCTGCTCTCCCATTCCCCCCTTTCCTTGGCGAAGAGATAGTGTGATGGGTACATCTCCTCCCAGCCTTCAAGCTCAGGTGGGACTTGAAATTCGTGAGGGTCAGGAAACCTGGCTACCTTTTCCTCTGCCATTTTTCCTCCTTTAAATTTTAGCTTGTAAGCCTGTTTAATCTTAGTTTTCTAGCTTTTTTCTCACCTCCTTAAATTAACATGCCCTTAGTATAATGGTCCGCCTAGGGGCAATACCGGTCTGCCAAAGGAAAAATTAATTACCATAGAGCTACCGGTATATAGACTGAAAATTCCGCCGGCAAACATCAGCCATCCCCCTATCACAAATCCAGGAGTAGGAGCAATAAGTCCTGCCATAGTTAGCCCTAGAAATATAAAGCCAACACCGAGAAGTAGTAATAGCGAAAAGAAAAGCCAGAGCCTTTTACCAGCGCAAATAGCAAAGATTATGAAGATTATGCCGACGAAAAAAAGGAAGAAGCCATCTGCTCTGGTGTCAAGTTCCACCCCTTTTGCCGCAAAGTAAGTCCCAAGAATCAAGCTTGTTCCGGAGGATAGACCAAGTATTATGCCAAATACACCGTTGATGGCGCCGCCTAGCAGGTCTCCATTCCGAAAATTTATCACTGCCGCTATAAGCCATAATACACCGAATGTTAAAAAGTAGAATCCGATAACAGGCATAGCGTTCATACTTATGATTCCGGTGAAGGCAGCCCACAGGACCAAGGTGATGCAAAAGACGAGGAACAGAGAGGCTGGGGTTGGGTCTATCCACTTCTGCTCTTGTGCCATTGTTATTTACCCCCTTTGTTTTTTGATTTTGGCTAAGTCCTCTAAGTCTGTATTAGTTCTACATTTTGTACCTCCTGGGTGATAAATTTATCCACTAAGCTGTTAGTATTTTCCAGAATCTCGGTTACTTCTGCCTCGGTTATATTATCAAGGTGAATGCCAGCAATAACGCACACCGGCTTTCTGGTAGACTTACTTATTAGATGAGCTGCTTTTTGAGCTACAACGTCATCCTTATGTCCCA